>CAIRSO010000617.1 GCA_903881215.1 uncultured Bacteroidia bacterium | reverse complement strand
TTGGCGTCCATCCACAGTAGCCTTCGCCATGCTTAAATTCTGCTCCAGCCATACCAAAGACAGCTTCAACCATTTGGTAAATATCCTGCTTTCCGCTCTCCTGATCACTCCGTTGACTAGTAACAATCTCAACAACAGTATTCGACTTGAATCTGATACTGGCTAGATTGGTCGAACTCTCTACCAGACCAGGCATTCTGGCACTCATTGAATGAACACCATGTGGCAATGAATAAAGTAAACTGATCAATCTTGACTGACTCTCATTGGTTAGAACAGATTCCGGCAAATCAGTGCTTTCTAAAACCATTTTAAATTTCGGTTCTTTCAGTATTAGCTCATTTTCCATTTCAGCCCTGAATAAATTTAGTTCAATGGTGAGATGTTCCTTCTTACCGGATGGAATAAGAATTGTGGCTTGTGATTCACGTGGAATGGCATTGCGAAGATTACCTCCCTGAAAATAGGCAAGACGGACTTCGCATGACTCAATTACCTGATATAGAAAGCGATTCAATATTTTAATGGCGTTTCCCCTACCCTTTTCAATATCATCGCCTGAATGTCCTCCCTGTAAGCCGGAAATGGCTATTTTGAAAGGTATAAACTGAATAGGAAGCTCCTCCGTTTGTATATTTAAAATTCCGACCGTATCGATTCCGCCCGCACAGCCAATGAATAGTTCTCCTTCATCCTCTGAATCAAGGTTGAGCAGGATCTTTCCATGCAGCATGTCTGATTGCAATGCTTTTGCTCCGGTTAATCCTGTTTCCTCATCCACCGTAAAGAGTGCTTCTATCGGTGGATGGGAAAGTTGTTCATCAGCAAGAATAGCCAGAGATGCAGCTATCCCGATACCACAATCAGCACCTAAGGTTGTGTTTAATGCCCTGACCCAGCCATTTTCTACAACGGGTACTATGGGATCAACAAAGAAATCGTGAATAACGCCTTCATTCTTTTCACAAACCATATCCATATGTGATTGCAAGATGACGGTCTGCTTACTCTCAAGACCAGGAGTGCCATTTTTTTTAATTACAAGATTTCCGGCAGCATCTTGTTTGACTTCCAATTTATGTGTTTCAGCAAAATTCAGTAGGAAATCTATCATTTTTCCTTCATGCTTTGAAGGACGCGGAACTTTGCAAACTTCATTGAAGAAATGCCAAATGGATTGCGGATAAATATTGTTTATATCACTCATATATAGTTAAATATAATTATTTAATTGATGCATTAGATTATATAAATAAATCTGAAAATAAAAAAAAGGTTCCAGGTTAAAAGGACAAATTTTCTTAAAAATTATGTAGCAAAGATACATTTGAATATTCAAACTTTTAGCTAAGTTTGTGATGAATTGGTGCCTCACGGCTTAATTGGGAATCCGGTGTAAATCCGGTACAGTTCCCGCTGCTGTAAACCCGATCCCTCGCGAGGGATAGTATGTTTTTGATCATTAATCCACTGTTTGTTCTCCAACGAACGGGAAGGAGGTCAAAAATCGGGACAAGTCAGAAGACCAGCCATTCATAAAATTAAGCTTTCGGGATAAAAGCATTTGGATGGCCTTAATCTATCCTATTCTTCTCCCATAGTTTAAGCTAACATTTTCATTAACAGAACGCAGTGGTTGCTAAAAAGGATTTTTCGATTTTCGATTTTCGATTTTCGATTTGGTTCGTAGAATTGATCTTGATTTTAATCATCATGTCTGCCTGTACGAGTGATTTGGGTATTGACAATGACTTGGCAATAAAAACAAATCAATCTCCTTACATCACAATGGTCTTCGACTATCAATATGGTCCAGGGCAGCATGCTTCCCTGGTTCCTGCTGATGAAAAATGCGCTGATTTTATTGGAGAACCTTGGAAAAATAACAAATCCTTTACTTCTCTTGGAGGCTGGGGCGGATATATAATTGCTGGGTTTGATCATCCTGTCAGCAATACGAATGGTCCGGATATTGCATTGTTTACCCAACCTTCTGTGGCTTCTGAGCCAGGTGTTGTTTATGTTATGGAGGACAGCAATAATGACGGCCTTCCAAATGATGGATCTTGGCTGGAGATTAAAGGAAGTGAATATTCTAATCCAGAAACCATTCACAACTACCAGGTTAGCTATTTTAAACCAGACGCTTCAGGTTTCGTATCCTGGAAAGACAATCAAGGGAAAGAAGGTAAACTCGTACCAGAATTTGGTTCTGCTACCTGGTGGTGGTCTGGTTATGGTAATAAGACATCTATATCATTCTCAGGAGTAAGATTACCTGACGCCTATTCCAATGGGTCCAAAGACCCTGCTATACAATATTGGACCACCAGAACTGGACTATTTAAGTTTGGATATGCTGAATGCTACAGTAATGAGGATTATAACCCAACATTAAAGGCAAATTTCATAGATATCTCAATGGCTGTAAATGCTTCCGGAGTGCCCGTTAACCTTTCAAAAATTAATTTTATCAAGGTACAGAGCAGCGTCTTTCAAATTGGCGGATGGCTGAATGAAATATCTACTGAAATAAGTGGTGCTGCTGACATACATCTACTGGACAAAAAGAGTTATTGATGAGACTCAAATCCTTCCTCATGTGTTCAATTTTGCTTTTATCTCTGGCCATAGTTTCAGTTAAAGCTCAATCTTTGAAAGATACGCTCCAATTACAGACGATTCAGATCATTGGACAAAAAGCTAAAGGAAAAAGCAATGAAACAAGATCAGTTATAGACTCAATTGCACTCATAAGATCAATCACAGTAAGGCTTTCAGAACTTATTTCACAAAATTCATCTATCTTCATCAAGGAGTACGGAAGGGGCGCGATGGCAACTGCCTCATTTCGTGGGACAGCGCCTTCGCACACAAAAGTTAGCTGGAATGGAATTGAACTAAATTCTCCCATGCTGGGGATGGTTGATTTTTCATTGATTCCTGTCTACTTTACAGAAGAAGTAAAAATTTTGCACGGATCCTCTTCTCTCTTTGATGCGGCAGGTGCACTCGGTGGTACTATCCACCTCGAAAACAAGGCAAATTGGAGCAATACCTTTTCCGGAAAACTCTTAAGCAGCATTGGTAGTTACCATACCTTTGATGAATATGCTCAAATTAATCTTGGAAACAGAAAAATCCAGTCAAAGAGTGCCATTTATTACAACGCTTCACAAAATGATTTCCCGTTTCAAAATAAGTTGAATGCAACCATGGAAACTCAAACAGGAGAATATATTTATAGAACTGAAAAGAATGCATTGGCTGATTACAGAAATAGTGGATTTCTTCAGGAGTTATATTTGCAAATCAATTCAAATAACACCTTGTCGCTCAAAACATGGTGGCAACAAAATGAGCGAAGCATTCCTAATTTACTTACGAATGAGAGCAATGATGCCGCAAATATTAACAGACAGGTTGAAAACACTCTTCGTTCAGTGGCTGAATGGAAACATTATGGCACCAAAAGCAGATTGAATTACCTAACCGGAATTACTCATCAAAATTCTGTTTATAAGCTTGAAAACAAGGTCAGCGGTGCACCAAATCAAGTTGTCATTGATGCAAATTCTGTTATCTTCAGCCTAAGCAATAAATTTTCATATCGCTATCAGCTTAAAGAATCGTGTTCAATTGAAACGGGAATTTCTTCTAATTATCATAAGGTTGCATCAGAAAATCGCAAAATTGCAGTTTCTACTGCCGGATACAATAAGGCCAGATTTGAAACATCATTATATGTGAAATTGGAAAAGCAGTTTAATCCAAACTGGAGTGCTGTCTTTTTGTTTCGTGAAGAATTAATCGATTTAAAACACAAAGGGTTGATCCCGCTATTGAGAATAGATTTTCAGCCTATTTCTTCGAATAAATTACTGTTTAATGGATCTGCTTCGCGAAATATTCATCAGCCAACACTCAATGATCTTTTCTATCTGCCAGGAGGAAATCCCTTACTTAAATCAGAAAAGGGTAATCTTTTCGATTTTGGTGCAACAGATAGTTTTTTGTTTGGTATTAATCAGCTGGATCTCGGAGTTTCCATATTTTACTCAATTGTCAATGATTGGATCATCTGGTTGCCAACTTTTCAAGGATTTTGGGAGCCTGGAAATATTGAGAAAGTAATAAGTCGCGGATTGGAAGCAAATTTCAAATGGCAAGGTAGATTCAAGTCAATCAATTATGTTTTGAAAAGTAATTATGCTTTCACGAAAACAGAAAACCTCTCCGCAAATAGTCCGGCGTACGGCAAACAGCTGCCTTATATCCCTGAGAACTCAGCTAATATGAATGTGCATCTCTCCTACTTTAAAATATATTTTGACTGGATGTGGAATTATTACAGCAAAAGGTATACGACTACAGCAAATAGTCAGGAGAGCATATCAGATTACCTTTATCCGTATATCATGAACAACATTCAGGCAGGTATAACCTTTCCTGTCGAAAATCATAAACTGACAGCTGAATGTAAAGTACTGAATATCTTTAATGAAGATTACAGAACTGTGCTCCAGAGACCAATGCCTGGAAGAAATTACCAATTCGTTTTGCGCTATGATTTCTAAAAATAGAAACATTTGGTTTAGAGTTTTAGCAATCATGTTGCTTTTTAGTACAGCAACTGCTTGTATGAAGGATGATCAGTGGGTCAAAGATCACCAGCAACAAGTAACTATTCAAATCCCAAAGGCAGCACTCTTCGTTATTAATGAGGGCAATTTCATGTACGGAAATGCCAGTTTGACAAGTTATGATACTTTGACAAAGGTCACGCAAAATGATCTTTTCTATAGAGTTAACGGTTTGCCTCTGGGGGATGTGGCTGAATCAATGAGTCTTTGGAAGTCAAAAGGTTATATTGTTGTCAATAACTCCGGTAAAATTTATGTTATAGACATAGAAACCGGGAAATATACAGGCAAAATAACAGGACTGACTTCTCCAAGGTTCATACACTTTATCAATGATCAAAAGGCTTATGTATCTGATCTTTATGCTGGAAAAATTTCCATTGTGAATCCGGCGACGAATAGTTTAACCGGATCCATTTCTTGTACTTCGCACCCTTCAACCGAAGAAATGGTGCAATTTGGTGACTTGTTATTTGTCTCTTGCTGGTCGGGGGATAAAACTGTACTTGTTATTGACATTGTCAAGGATCAAATCGTTGCTGAAATCACGACCGGGGATCAGCCTTGTGGTTTGGTATTGGACCGATTTAATAAAATATGGGTATTATGCCAGTCACAGTCCGGAAACAATAACAAAAACCTGGCTGTTTTACAAAGAATAGATCCTGTTGGCAAAAAAATAGAAAAAAGCCTGATTTTTCCGGCAAGCGCCAGGCCTGTGAAACTCACAATTGATGGTAAAGGAGAAAACTTATTTTTTCTTTTGAACAACGAAGTATATAAAATTCAGGTTCAAGCTGATCAGTTGCCTGAAAGGCCATTCTTAACCACTCAATCAAAACTTTTGTATGGATTGGGGATTGATCCCCATAATGGTAATATCTATGTAGGAGATGCTCTGGATTACCAGCAATCAGGCATTATCAAACGATTCTCATCATCTGGAATTTTACTGGATACTTTCAAAGCAGGTATTATTCCGGGAAGCCTTTGTTTTCAGTAGTTTTAAAATCTCATTGCAAATGCAACTCCTCCTCCATTTTGATACAGCGTCGGCACCAATAAGGCATTAGGTACTTTCCCCCATCTGTATCGGTGTGTAAGATAGACCAGCTTAACAGACGCTATACCAATACCCGCTCCGATAAGAACATCTGATGCCCAATGCCGGTTGTTGGCAATTCTGAAAAAGCCTGTAGCTGTTGCACAAAGGTATCCTCCGACGCTTAACCACGGCGAAGTATCCCTGTATTCCATATCAAGAAGTGTAGCTGATGCAAATGCCTGAGCAGTGTGCCCCGAAGGCATTGTATTATCTGTACTGCCATCAGGCCTCATATCCGGAATGAAATGTTTCATCGAATAAACGATGGCAGAAACCAGAAATTCCGACTTGGCAGTTAGCACCATCTGGTTCAGCAAATCGCTTCTGCTTTTGGTCCCGGCAAGCTTCAAGCCAAACATAGCAGCTATTGGCGCGAACTGTAAATAATCATCTGCCGATGTCTTAAATCCGTTCTGCTTTTCCTGAACTTGTTGCTGAATCCGATTCTTGCCAAATATGACATTTGAAGGCAGTGTCTCTACAATAATTCCTGCTGTTATTAGGGAAATGGGAACGATGGCGGTTTTTAAAGTAAAATTCGGTTGATTGTGGGTGTGACCTACCCTCTTAGCACTATCCGATAAAAAAAATTGCCTTGACTTATTACTGGCTGTCAGACTATTCTGGGCTGAAATGATTCCGCTAAAAACAATTAACAAAAGGAGTAATATTGTTCTAATCATATTTTTGAC
>CAIRSO010000616.1 GCA_903881215.1 uncultured Bacteroidia bacterium | reverse complement strand
GATGCAGGCACAAATGAAAAGTTGCCTGGAGTCAATCTGGTCATCAAGAGTACTACTATCGGAACATCAACTGATGTTAACGGACAGTATTCAATCAGCGCTTCTCCCGGTCAGGTGCTCGTCTTTACTTCAATAGGCTATCAGGCTTTTGAGGTAGCTGTTGGTACTTCAAATAAAATTGATGTACGGCTATCATCTGATCTGAAGCTAATGGATGAAGTAGTTGTTGTAGGTTATGGAACTCAAAAGAAAATCAATCTTACCGGTTCTGTTGCCACTGTCGATACTAAAGTATTGGAAGCACGGCCAATTGCTGACGTCGGTAGAGGACTTCAGGGTACAACTGCTGGTCTTACTGTTATAATTCCCAGCGGTGAAATCGGATCTGATCCGATTATGAAAATTCGTGGTCAGTTTGGTTCAATGCAGGGAGGTTCCTCTCCACTGATATTGGTCGATAACGTTGAAATTCCTTCTATCCAGATGTTAAATCCTGATGATATAGAGTCAATCTCTGTTCTGAAGGATGCTGCGTCATCATCTATTTATGGGGCAAAAGGAGCATTTGGGGTTATACTTATTACAACCAAGAAAGGAGCAAAAACAGAAAGTGTTAATGTAACCTATTCAGGTAACATGTCATTTCAGAATATTTCAAAGAAAATGGAAATGGGTGGCCTTGATGCTCTGGAATATGCATTGAGCGCTGTTGAACGTGTAGGTGGTACTGCTGCAGGGGCATTCTGGTTTGTTACACGCGAAGGTTATGAAAAAGCCAAAGTGTGGCAGGAAAAGTATGGCAGTGTTGTAAAAGCCGACGATCCTATGTTGTACGGTCGCGACTGGTATTATGATTCTAATGCCAGGAAAGTTGGACTCAGGACATACGATCCTTACGATTATATGATAAAAGAGTGGGCTCCGACTTCGACTCAGAACTTATCTGTAAATGGGAAGACTGGCAATACCGATTTTAATATAAGTACCGGATTTCTTGATCAGTCAGGTATTATAAAACCTGCAAAAATCGATGATTTTAAACGCTATAATGCCCTATCCATCTTGGTACTGATTTAAATAAATATATCAGGGTTACTACAAGTGCTATGTTCTCTAAAAGAAATAAGAGATATGCTTATGCCACCAACTCAACTACTGCCGACCCCTGGTTATATCTTTATCGCTGGGCACCAACATATCCTATGGCAACTGAAGATGGCGACCCTATCCGAAGTCCGGCATCAGAAATAGCCCAGGCAAATACAGCTTTCCAGGAGACAAATTATACAAGCCTTAGCGGCGGTCTTGAAATAACTCCAGTTACAAAATGGAAAATCAATTTAGATTATACATTCGCCAATCAGGAGTATATCACAAAGAGACCCGGAACTCGTTTTACAATGCGCGACAGCTGGGTAGCTCCAGTCGTTAAAAATGATGCAGCCGGAAACAGAATATATATGAATGATAACGGTGATGTTGTTTCATCTACAGATCCCGGAGCAATGGCAGCATGGCAACTAAACATGTATACCTATACTTCTGTTGGCGGGAACCCCGATCATGTTTATCGCTATGTTAAAAATGACAAATGGAACACTGTAAACCTGAAGTCAACTTATGAGACAGATCTTGGGGATTTTGGCAAGTTAAATTATCTGGTAGGAATGAACAGGGTCTCATGGGAAAATGCTTACAACTGGTCTCAGACAACCCAACTGGTTGATTACGAAAATCCTCAATTTGACCTGGCCTATGGTACTCAGACCGGAAGTGGTGGCGAATACTGGGAATCTCAGTTAGGATTTTTTGGGCGACTGAATTATAATTATAAGGAAAAGTATTTATTAGAAGCAAATCTCAGATACGATGGAACATCTAAGTTTCCAACGGATCTTAAATGGAGATATTTTCCGTCATTTTCAGCAGGATGGCGTGTAAATGAAGAATCGTGGATGGATTGGTCAAAATCAATTTT
>CAIRSO010000615.1 GCA_903881215.1 uncultured Bacteroidia bacterium | reverse complement strand
CTTGCCAATTTTAACCAGAACAGTTTTGTTGGAACTGAAAGTTCTACTTATTCCCGTATGGATGCCTTCGCCCAGCAAACCAATGGCATCAATTTCAACAATCTTGTCACAGTGGATGGTTACGACCCTTATCAAAGTGTTCCATGGGAAAGTAAGCTGGCCTGGGAAAATTATTTGATTGATGTAACCAACGCTTCCACCGGAGGCAACCAATATGCTACTTTTCTTCTTGACAATGAGAAAGTAAAACAACGTGAGACAGCTAGTAAAGAGGGTTTTCTCAATGAATACATTGCCACCTTCGGCGCCAATTTAAATCATACTCTCTACCTGGGTGCCACAATCGGCATGCAGGATCTGTTTTACGATGAAGCCAAAATGTACACAGAAATTGGTCTGGATGAAGTAGGTACCAACTTAAAAAGCTGGGGAAGCTATGACTATTCAAATAATACAAGGACAACCGGTGTTGGATACAACCTTAAATTGGGTGCTATTTTCAGACCTGTTCCGGTCTTAAGAATCGGTGTCGCATTACATACGCCAACTTTTTTTCATATCAAAGAGACCTATAGCTCATCGATAAAATCGACTCTTTCCGGTATCAGCACCGATACTGATGGTAACCACAATGAGTCTTCTCCTATAGGAAATTTCGAATACAATTTTCAAACACCTCTTCGTGCCATAGGAAGTATTGCCTACCAATTTGGTAAAAAGGCGATGTTCTCTTTGGATTATGAATATGTCGATTATTCATCATCAAAATACAGCAAAGGACTTGGCGGTGACAGTTTTAGTGTCGAAAATGGAGATATCAAATCGGTTTACAAATCCGTTGGTAATCTTAGAGTTGGAGCAGAGATTCGTGTAACGGAAGCTTTTAGCCTTAGAGGTGGCATGGAATTATTGGGCAATCCGTACCAGGGAAGCGCTTATGGAGTATCACAACCGAATATGGATTACAAATTCAAAACATACAATGGCGGATTTGGCTATCGTTCAGGAAAATATTCTATTGATATGACCTATAGCATTGGAGATAAAACCAACTTCATGTACCTCTACCAGGTGGATGGCGTTACCGTTGATCCTGTCAAATACCACTCGCTAAACAGTGAGCTACTTTTCACAATTGCCATGAAATTGTAATATGATTCTATAAAACAACAAAGGCCGCTTTTCAGCGGCCTTTGTTGTTTTATAGAATCATACCTGCTCCTACAACATTGTTCGTGGCTTCATCAATCAAAATTAAGCTGCCGGTTTCCCGGTTTCGTTTGTAGGAATCATAAAATAATGGCTTGGTCGTTTTGATAGAGATTTTTGCAATCTCGTTCAGTCCGATGGAAGTATCTTCTTCCAGCTCTTCCAGCGTATTTATGTTCACCTTATAGGCGACCTCAGTGACGACACATTTCATTTCGCTGGTTGTGTGCCTTAAGAAATATCTTCCTCTGTGCTGAAGAGGCTTGCTGCTCAGCCAGCAAATCATCAAATCGATCTCCTGGCCCTGTGTTGGCTGATTAACAGCATCAACGATCATGGATCCCCTGCTGATATCTATTTCGTGCGCCAAACGAATTGTGACTGATTGTGGGGCAAAGGCCAAATCAAGGCTTTCGGCTCCAAAATCAATCCCTTCGATAGTGGTTTTTTGTCCGCCGGGCAAGGCAACGACCTCCTGTCCTGTTCGAAAAATCCCTCCGGCCACACGACCGGCATAACCTCGGTAGTCGTGGTATTGATCAGACTGTGGACGAATAACATACTGCACTGGGAACCGGGGATCTTCAAAGTTATGATCTCCGCCGACAGGCAAGGACTCCATCAAGCCAATGAAAGTTGGTCCGGTGTACCAGTCCATACTATGTGAGCGGTCTACCACATTATCGCCCAGCTTTGCGCTGATTGGTAAAAAATGCACATCGTTGTTACCAAGTTTATGGGCTACCTCCGTGAAATCTATTTTTATCGACTCGAAAACCTCTTGAGAAAATTCAACCAGGTCCATTTTATTGACACATACAACCACATGAGGTATCTGAAGCAAAGCAGCGATATAGGCGTGACGCCTTGTCTGCTCAATGACTCCATTGCGTGCATCAATAAGGATAACAGCAGCGTTTGCAGTTGACGCCCCGGTGACCATGTTCCTTGTATATTGGATATGACCGGGAGTGTCGGCAATGATAAATTTCCTTTTGGGAGTGGCAAAATATCGGTAGGCGACATCGATGGTAATTCCCTGTTCCCTCTCGGCACGAAGTCCGTCGGTCAGGAGAGCCAGATTGACCTCTTCCCCACCCCTGCTAATACTTGCCCTTTCAATGGCCTCCATCTGATCTTCGAATATGGCTTTGCTGTCGTACAACAGACGACCTATCAAAGTACTCTTTCCATCATCCACGCTGCCTGCTGTTGTGAACCTCAGGAGTTCCATATCTAAATATCCAATCTCCTTGCCGGATAATGTTGTTGCTTTGTTATCTATCATGCTAAATATAAATCGTTTCAACAATAATTCAACAAGTTATAAGTTATTAGTTATGAGTTATGACAGTGTGTAATAACTCATAACTAATAACTCATAACTCAAAAATACCCTTCCTTCTTGCGATCTTCCATGGCGGCTTCAGAACGCTTATCGTCTGCTCTGCCTCCTCTTTCGGTTACCCGGCTTGAGGCTACCTCCTGTATTATTTCCTCAAGTGTATTGGCCTCGGAAAGTGCAACTCCGGTACAGGTAATATCTCCAATGGTTCTGCAACGAATGCGCTTCACTTCTGACTTTTCGCCAGGTTTTAACTGCATAAATGGAGCCGTCGCCAGCCACACACCATCCCTGCAAAAGACTTCCCTTTCGTGCGTAAAGTAAAGGCTTGGCATCGGAATATTTTCCATGAGAATATATTGCCAAACGTCCATTTCGGTCCAGTTGCTAATTGGGAATACCCTGAAATGCTCGCCAATGTGCTTTTTACCATTGAACAGATTCCAAAGCTCAGGCCTTTGGTTCTTCGGATCCCATTGTCCGAACTCATCGCGGTGAGAGAAAAAGCGTTCTTTGGCACGAGCTTTCTCTTCATCGCGGCGACCGCCGCCCATGGCGCAATCAAACTTCATTTCTTCAATGGCATCCAGCAAGGTAACAGTTTGCAGAACATTGCGGCTTGCATTAATGCCTTTTTCTTCTACAGCCCTGCCCTTGTCAATCGAATCCTGAACATACTTAACCAGGATTCGGGTACCGGTCTTTTCAGCAAGATCATCACGGTAGGCAATGGTCTCCTCAAAATTATGACCGGTATCTATATGCATCAACGGGAAAGGAACCTTCGCAGGATAGAAGGCTTTTCTGGCAAGGAAAAACATCACGATTGAATCTTTGCCTCCGGAAAAGAGCATGACCGGATTTTCAAACTGTGCAGCCACTTCACGGATCACGAATATAGACTCAGCTTCGAGTTCCCTGAGATGGTTAATGGTATGTAACTCCATAAATACTTTATCAGATTTTTTGATCATCCCGGTCGGAACGACCGACTCCAAAGATGAGCCACAAAAATAATCATTATGCGGAGAAATCCATCAGTAATGACATTTATCCCATTTTGACAACCAGACAAGAAAAGATCTTGCCAACTTCATCGCATTGGTCGATGGTTTTCTCCAAACGGAAGAGTATGTCTCTCTTTTTAAAAAGTTCAATTGCATTTACTTCCTGATCAAAAACCTTCGTGAGATATCCCTGATAAATTTCATCGACCTGTCGCTCCATGGCACTAATTTTTCTCAAGGATCCGATATGGTCCTTAAAATCATTCAGTTTTTTAACCGATGACAAAATATTTTGAATTTCTT
>CAIRSO010000614.1 GCA_903881215.1 uncultured Bacteroidia bacterium | reverse complement strand
TCTATCATTTTAATTACAAAGGACAATGTCCAGAACATTATGGCTTTATCGTTAAAATCATAATTGCGACAAAATTCACCCACTTGTAGAACTTTGTTCTTCAGGCACCGAATTTTGTCATATAAATAATATGAAGTGTTGAAATAGTTTAGCAAAGCCACTGAATCTTCAGTGATAATTTGATTCTCAACCAATATACAGTATTGATCATAATTAAAGTGGTCATCGAGATAATCATTCAATGAATCTTTAGGGTAATCATCCCTGTATAAAGAAATAGCATTGAAAATATTTTTTTCATTTGGTATGCATTGGATTGGTTCTGTTTTGTAGAATGCATTTTTCTGATTTTTTTCCACTGCCAATTGATAGAACAAATATCCAAAACTCTTATCATCTTTGATTACTTCAAAAAGTTGATTTCTAAATTCCTGTGCTATTGAGGCTGGAATCTCCCCTTCAAATTTTTCAAGAATAGACTTGTTTGTTGCATTCTTTTTATTTAAAACAAATTCTTGCATGTCCTTTTTGTAAATCTTTTGCCTACAATCGCTTAGCAAGATTTGATTGTAATATTCATCAGTCCCTTTTTTATCTTTTCTTAGAGGACGTAAGTCGTTAATTACTCTTTTAATATCATCAAGATATTGAATTGAAGATTGATTGATTTCTATATACTCATTAGCTCTCATATATGATTATTTTATATTGTTGGTGTTGATTTTAATTGCATTTGTTGCTTTCTGTTTTTTCTCGTCGACTACTTTACCATAGATTTGAGTGGTTTTTACATTTGTATGGCCAAGCATTTTAGATACTGTATAAATGTCTGTACCGCCTGCCAACTGTAAAGTGGCATAGGTGTGTCGGAAGCAATGAAAAGTTATATTCCGGGTAATGCCAGCAGATTTTATCCAACGTTTAAGCGGACTGGAAATCCACGACGGGTCGGGTAAATCTTCAAAAACAAGTTGCTCCGGATTGCGTGGTTCTCCGCAAAGTTGATAGGCTTGCTTTGAAATTGGCATATATTCAACTCCCTTTGTTTTTTGTTGTGTAAAGTTGAGGCGAATTTGTTCGCCATCAACTTGTATTTCTTTCCATTTGAGTTTTTGAATATCGCAATGGCGAACGCCAGTGAGAGCAGAGAAAAGCGAAGCACGTTTGAGAATTGGACGTTCGCAAGGTGTTTCCGAAAGGATATTGAGTTCTTCCACTGTTAAGTGTTCTCTGCGACTTTCCTGTTCCTGAATGCCTTTTATTTTGGCCGAAATATCTACAGTCAAATAACCATCAACAAACGCTTGTTTCAATCCAGCTTTAAATATGCTATAATATGTGGCGGCGGTATTATGTGATATTGTACCCTTTTTATTGCCACCACAAGGGGCTGTGAGTACAAAGCGACGAAATTCTTCAGCCTTGCCAAGGTTAATCTGAGAAAATAAAAGTGGCTGATTATTGTTGAATGATTTTAACAACCCACCAACTCGAACCCAGTTGACAATAATGGATTGAGAACTGTTGCGGTGTCGTTCTTTTGATACTTTTTGAAAGTAATCGATAAAATCAATTTGCTGACGTTGGTTGTGTTCAACTTGTTCGGCTTCCTTTTCTGTGTACAAATCAGCATTATCATACTCTCGTTGCCTAAGACTACGCACACCATCTG
>CAIRSO010000613.1 GCA_903881215.1 uncultured Bacteroidia bacterium | reverse complement strand
GGCGCTATTTTAAGAATTTTTCTCAAAAGATAATTTATAGCAAGTTGCCCCATCAATGCAGCACCATATTTCCCCCCATATCTTCCAATGCGATTCCTTTCGTTTCGGGCATCATTTTCCAGACGTAGATCAGTTGTAAAACCATCATGAACGCGAAGAATCCAAAGATATAAGCTCCGGGAACATTTGTCGCAAAGTATGGAAACACCTGTGCAACCAGGGCAGCAAATACCCAGTGAGTCAGGCATCCAAAAGAGGTTCCGCTAGCGCGCACCGAATTCGGGAAAAGCTCAGATAGAAAGACCCAGATCACAGCTCCCTGACCAACAGCATGAGAGGCGATAAACATGAATACGTAATAAATGATCGGGCTGTGATCGGTACCGTTGAAGGAAACGGCAATCATGGTAAGTGAAAAAATATATCCGAAGGAGCCGATGAACATCAATGTCCGTCGACCAAAACGATCAATCAGGTACCATCCCGCAAGGGTAAAAAGTAAATTAATCACCCCTATGCCAACGGTCGAAAGTAAGGCCCCATTTCTGGCAATTCCGGCCATCTCGAACACTTTTGGGGCAAAATAAATGATGGCATTGATGCCTGAAAGCTGGTTGAAGAAGGCAATCAAAAAGGCTATCAGCAGAGGCTTGTAAAATTTCCGGTTGAACAAAGACTCCTTGACAGAGGATACGGACCTTTTAATCTCATCAATCAGATGATCTGAGGCCTCACCGGTTAGGGAGAGAACCTTTTTAGCAGCTTCATCGTCTTTTTTGAAAAGAACCAGCCATCTTGGTGTCTCAGGGGTAAACAACATCAGGGTAGAAAATATAAGTGAAGGAATGGCCACCACTCCCAGCATCCATCGCCAGTCATTGTCACCGCCTACTCCTTGCAGCAGGTAGTTCGAAAAATAGGCTAACAGAATACCGGTCACCACATTCAACTGAAAGGAGATCACCATCCTGCCCCGGTATTTGGGAGGGGCAATTTCCGATATATAAACCGGTGCCACAACCGAGGATGCGCCAATGCTAAGTCCGCTGAGGAAACGGAAAAACATGAAAAGATAGACATTCGTCGACAACGCCGCACCAATAGATGTCACAAAAAACAGCACACCAATCCAGATCAATGTCTTTTTTCTTCCGATTTTATTGGCAGGAATATTGCCCAAACCAGCACCAAATGCAGTGCCATAAAGTGCCATCGCGATGGCCGTTCCATGAAGCCAGTCGCTTAGTCCCCACAATTTTTGGATGGCCTGTTCAGCACCGGAGATAACAGCTACATCCATCCCGAACAGAAAACCGCCTAATCCGACGGTGATGGACCATAGTGCAAGTCGTTTATTCATAAAGAATTGATCTAGTTAGAAATCGTGTGTAAAGTAAGAAATTTTCTGGTGCAGGCAATTATTTACATAGAATAACCATCAGGTCATTTACATTGGTCCCCGTCGGACCAGTAACAATCAAATCGTCACTTGCTTTTAGCGCATGATAGGAATCATTGTTGGCCAGACTTTCTTCAGGAACAATTGATTCGGCCCTCATCCTTGCTGCTGAATCGCCATCAACCATCCCCCCCGCTGCATCTGTCGGACCATCCGTTCCGTCCGAACCAACTGAAAATACAACGACGTTCTCGATCCCTTCAATTCCCAAAGCAGCAGCCAGGGCCACTTCCTGATTTCTACCTCCTTTGCCGGAACCCATTAATCGGACAACGGTCTCCCCTCCGTAAACAATGGCGCAGGGAGGTTTTGGCATGAATTCGCTATAGCTACCCGATGTTAGCTCCTTCACTTTCGAAGCTAAAATTCCTCCCATTTCCCTGGCTTCACAACCAACGGAAGTTGACAGGACAATAGACGAATACCCTAATTTTTCTGCACTTTTTGCGGCTGCCTGACACAAAGCCGTCACATTGCCGGTGATGACCGTTTCGCAATTCGCAATCGTTTTTGGAGTCTCTTGCATGAGTGCTTCAATAAGATGATTTCCGACCGGGATGTTGTATTTCTCAAGTATCCTGAAAGCATCCGCTGAAGTTGTTCCATCAGCATAGGCTGGTCCAGAGGCTATCGCATCCAGTTTATCTCCAACAACATCGGATAATACAATGGTAAAGATTTTTGCTCCGTTGCATTGTCGGGCAAAACGCCCGCCTTTCACAACCGACAAATGTTTTCTGATGGTGTTCATCTCAATGATATCAGCCCCGCAGCCAAGCAGTTGATTCGTAAGATCTGATATATCCTGCAATGAAACTCCATCTAGTGGCTTTTCAAAGAGAGAAGAGCCACCCCCCGAAATCAGAAAGATCACTTGATCATCAGGTGTTAATTGCGAAACCATTTCGAGCACTTTTGTGGCTCCCAGAACAGAGTTTCCATCCGGCAGAGGATGACCGGCTTCGATGATTTCAAAACCATCGATGGGTCCTCCAGAATGGTGGTATTTGGTGATGACAATGCCTCGTTTCACTTTTGAACCCAGCGCCTCTTTGGCAGCTTTGGCCATGTTCCATGAGGCTTTGCCAATAGCGACCAAAACCAAATCGGACGGAATCTCCCTTTTATTTAATGCTCTTGCAACTGCGGCATCAGGTAAGACAGCCTTAATCGATTCGCGAATGATGCGCATGGCATCGTCTCTGAGATTATGCATAAATGTTTTTCGTTTTCAGATCAGATTAGATTTAAATCTGAAAGTACAATTTTTAAAGCATTCCATCTCTCCTTTTTCCTTGAATGATTTTTAAACCACTATTTTTGTCCGATCATTTTTAGAACTATTCATGAGACTGTTTTTACTACTTCTGACAATTTTTTTTATGTGTTCGGGATTAACGCCCGATACCTACCGGGAGAAGCAGATGAAATATACCAGGGTGAGGGAAGCCTACGCTGCTAAAGAGAAAATTGTTACCAAGACACTTGCCGTCAATGCAATTTCGCGGGATAGCCTGCGGATATACCTACGCGCCTTTAAATTGGAAAAAACACTGGAGTTGTGGGCAAAAAACGGATGCGACTCCTCTTATAAACTAATCAAGGAGTTTCCTATCTGTGACCTTTCGGGAGATGTTGGAGCCAAGCGCAGAGTGCGTGATCTGCAGGTTCCTGAGGGGTTTTACCATATCGCCGGACTAAATCCCTACAGCAAATACTATTTGTCGATGAAGGTCAATTATCCGAATGCTTCTGACAGTGTCAGAGGGGTTCGCGGGCACCTTGGGAATAACATCTTCATTCACGGTTCATGCATCTCCTCTGGATGCCTGGCCATGACCGACGACCGGATCAGGGAGCTTTTTGTCTATTGCATTGAGGCTTATAATGCCGGACAGGAAGAGATCGGTCTAACCATTTTCCCATCCCGACTCAGTGATGCAACTTATGCCAAACTAGTAACCAGATACAGCAGATACAAGGATGATGTCAAACTGTGGGGCGATCTCAAAAAGAGTTACGATCTTTTTAATCTGACCAAAGTACCACCAGCGGTTAAGTTCCTTCTGGATGGCAGCCATCTGGTGAATTAAAAAAAATTGCTCAAGTCTCTTCAGGTTAAGTATTTAAAAGAGGAAGCCGCCTCACGGTGAGGCGAGACGGCTTTTATATATTGGGTTGTTGAATTTACATACCAGTACCAGTGAGCGACTGATTCATCTTTTTAAACCACATAAAAGATGCAACACTGTAGAAGCCATCTTTGATATTCGGATTTTCAGTCAATTGCTTGTCAGTGTAGGGGAATTGAGGAACCATCATATCATCCCCTGCCTGCCAGTTGGCCGGTGTCAGGAGTCGGTCTTTCCCTTTGCCAACTGCCTGCAGCGCAATGACTGTCCGTTTAATCTCATCCATGTTTCTGCCAATATTCATTGGATAAAAGAAAATGGCTTCGATTTTGTCTTTTGGATTGATGATGAATACACCCCTTACATCTTTCGAAGTGCTCGTAGGTTGATGGAGCATTCCATATTGCTTGGAAATCGCCATGGTGTGGTCATCAATAAAAGGAAAATTAATTTTCACAGCCTTCCGGTTTTTATAGGAAATCTCCTCTAAGGCAGCTTTCCACATTTGATGGCTTTGAAGCTTGTCGGTTGATAATACCAACAATTTTACGCCAATCTCCTTAAACTCATTTTGCATCTGAGCCAATTCTAAAACTTCTGACGAACATACTGGGGTAAAATCACGCGGATGACTAAAAATGATCTTCCAGTTGTTTCCAAAATCCTTTGGAAAATCAAGGGTACCTTCGGTCGTTTCAGCAGTAAAGACAGGCGCATCAGCACCTATAAGCGGAATTTTTTCATTGGGTCTGTCTTGTGACCATAAATTGCTGTTGCATAACAATAACATCAATAACAATAATAATCCATTTTTCATGTTGGGATATTTTTTAACTTTTGTTTGAATATTTATATTAGGATAAAAAAAGAAACGCATGTGGGGTTGCATTTAAAACCCAATGCTGAGCAGAACTTTTTTTCAGTTTTCTGAGTTTTAAAACTGAACTTATTTAGAATT
>CAIRSO010000612.1 GCA_903881215.1 uncultured Bacteroidia bacterium | reverse complement strand
GGGCAATACCGTCAGGCGGAAAGCTATTTTAAAAGTGCAATTAACAAGGATCCATCTGATTTAACTATTCTTCTTCGTTATGCTGAGGTTTTAAGAGCCAATGGGAAATATGAAGAATCAATCAAAAACTATCAAAAATTCCTTGTTTCTTTTCCTAAGGATGAACGCGCAATCAATGGAATAACTTCGTGTAATTCTACCAAAGAGCTATTGAAAACTCAGACTCAGTATAAAATAGAGAATTTGAAAGAGATTAATTCACGGTTTTCTGATTTTGGTGCAGTTTATCCAGGGTTAATTGAGACGGAACTTGTTTTTTCCTCCTCCCGGGATGACGCCACAGGGAAAAAGAAGAATTCCGTGACCGGAGAATTCAATACTGATATTTACAGGTCAGTTTTCAATGCTGAAAAGAAGAAATGGGATCTTCCTAAGCGCATTGATGAATCCCTGATGGTCTGCACAATTGATGAAGAAGGTGCTCCCAATTTCGATAAAAGTGGCAATATTCTCTATTTTACGCGAACGCTTTCAGAAAGGGGGACTGATGCTAAAGTCGGAATCTACGAGTCGACACTTGTCAGTGGCACCTGGAGCAAGGCGGTTAAACTGACCATAGGGAATGATAGTCTCATGGCTGCGCATCCCTCCATCACGATGGATGGAAAAAAAATATTCTTTGTCTCCAACCGACCCGGTGGTTTTGGTGGCGATGATATTTGGATGGCTGAAAAAGCTGATGAAAATAAATGGGAAGTACCTAAAAACCTTGGACCGCAAATCAACACTGCTGGCAACGAGATGTTTCCTTTTATTCGGGATAATGGAGAACTGTATTTCAGTTCTGATTCTCATGTGGGTTTGGGCGGATTAGATATTTTCAAGGCAACATCTATTGAGAAAAGCCAATGGAAAGTAGAGAATGTGGGTGTTCCAATCAATTCCATTGGTGATGATTTTGCTATATCCTTTTATCCTGCCGAGGAGAAAGGTCTTTTCACGAGTAATCGGGATGGCAGCAGGGGCGATGATATTTATTCATTTATCTTGCCTCCCAAAAGTTATGGTATTGAGGGAAATCTTTATAACAAAGAGACTGGAGAACAGGTAGAAGGCGCCTCTGTTCGTTTAATCGGCACAGACGGAACCATGCTTAAAATGAAAGCTGAAAATGCCTCTTTCCGTTTTAAGCTAAAGCCTGGAGTTGAGTATCTGGTTACGGCATTTAAGAAAGGTTTTCTGAACGCCAAAGCTTCCTTGTCGACTGTAGGTTTGGATCAGGGTAAAGCCTTTACTGTCCGCATGGAGTTAACCCCGGTTGATAAGCCAATTAAGATTGATAATATTTTTTATGAACTGGGAAAATGGGATCTTTTACCCGAATCTATTGCTTCATTAGATACGCTGGTGTACCTTTTGAAGGAAAATCCAACTGTGGCGATTGAATTAATGGCCCACACAGATTGTCGGGGGAACGATGCTGATAACCTTATATTATCACAAAAAAGAGCACAATCGGTAGTTGATTATCTTATTTCCAAAGACATTCAGCAGGGAAGGCTTACTGCCAAAGGCTATGGAGAGAAAATTCCTAAAACGGTCGATGCCGGAATGGTTAAAATGCATGAATTCCTAAAGAAAGGACAATTGCTTAGTTGTCAGTTTATTGACGTTCTTAAAAAGGAGGACGAAAAGGAAATCTGTCACCAACTCAATCGCCGAACAGAATTCAAAGTTACTTCTTCGGAGTACAGGGAAAAGTACAAGGAATAAGGATAAAGGATAAAGTAAAAAGGATAAAGTGAAGAACGCAGCAATCATGTTTATAGCGTCATAACTCATAAATTAGCATACAAATTCTGGGAGTCCCTACTTTATCCTTTATCCTTTATCCTTTATCCTTCCTGCTCCTTTAGCCTTTGCAAAAAAGATACTACTTTTGTGAGCGTTATGAATAATGATCAAAGATACATACGCCGGGGTGTTTCTGCCTCGAAAGAAGATGTCCACCAGGCTATCAGGAACATTGACAAGGGATTGTTTCCTCATGCTTTTTGTAAAATTGTACCAGACATTCTAGGTAACGATCCTCTTTATTGCAATGTCATGCATGCTGATGGGGCCGGTACAAAATCGGCATTGGCTTACATGTACTGGAAGGAGACAGGTGATATTTCCGTTTGGAAGGGAATTGCTCAGGATGCCGTTGTCATGAATCTTGATGATCTTATTTGTGTGGGAGCCATGGAGAATATTTTACTTTCTTCGACCATTGGCCGCAACAAAAATCTTATTCCCGGAGAGGTTATTTCTGCTATTATAAATGGAACAGAAGAATTCTGCAGTGAGATGCGCGAACTCGGAATATCAATTTATCCCACAGGAGGCGAAACTGCAGATGTTGGGGATCTGGTTAGAACTATCATCGTTGATTCGACCGTTACCTGTAGAATGAAGAGATCTGACGTTATTTCTGCCGACAAAATTTGTCCCGGTAATGTTGTCATCGGTCTTGCTTCATTTGGTCAGGCAAAATACGAATCTACCTACAATGGTGGCATGGGAAGCAATGGGCTCACCTCCGCCAGACACGATGTATTTTCCAAATATCTGGCAGCGAAATACCCCGAGAGTTTTGATGCCTCTTTACCCGAAGACCTTGTGTATTCAGGCAGTTTGGCACTTACTGACATGATCGATTCGATTGGCATTGATGCAGGAAAAATGGTGCTTTCTCCCACACGCACCTATGCACCTGTTGTCAAAAAAGTATTGGAGAGTTACCGGAAAAATATATACGGTATGATTCATTGCTCCGGCGGTGCTCAGACCAAAGTGCTTCATTTTGTGAAAGATGTACATGTGATTAAAGACCATCTTTTTGAAATCCCTGAACTCTTCAAAGTTATTCAGGAACAGAGCGGAACAGACTGGCACGAGATGTACAAAGTATTCAACATGGGTCACCGTTTTGAGATTTATGCCGACACTGAAGTTGCTGATGATATCATAGCTATTTCGCGTTCCTTTGGCATTGATGCACAAATAATCGGTCGTGTCGAGGCCTTCTCCGGCAAAAAAGTCACCATCGAGTCTCCTTTCGGCACCTTCGAATATTAGCTCCTCCAACTTTAGGCACTCCAGGCACTTTAGTTCACTTTAGGCACTTCTTTTTTCAAAATACAAATATCAATTTATACTATGTCCGACAATTCACTTCTCGATAAATACGAAGGAATCAAAATACGTTTTGATGAAGTAAGCCAGCAGATTTCTGACCCTGATATCATGAAAGACATGAAGCGATATGTCAAATTAAATCAGGAATACAAACAGCTGGATGCTTTGGTACAGTCATTTACAAGATACAGAAACTATTTGCAGAACATTGCAGAAGCCAAGGAAATACTTGAAAATGAGACTGATGAAGACTTGCGCGAGATGGCCAGAGAGGAGATGGAAGAGGGAACCCAAAAAGTAACAGCCTTCGAGGATGAGATCAAAATGTTACTGGTTCCGGCCGATCCGGAAGACAGTAAGAACGCTATTCTCGAAATTCGTGGTGGAACCGGAGGTGATGAAGCCGCCATTTTTGCAGGGGATCTTTTCCGGATGTATTCCAAATTTTGTGATCGGGTAGGCTGGAAACTTGAGGTTACCAACACTTCGGAAGGAACCTCTGGTGGATACAAAGAATTGGTTGCCAAGGTGACCGGAAAAGATGTTTACGGACTTCTAAAATATGAATCAGGTGTACACCGCGTTCAGCGGGTTCCACAAACAGAGACTCAGGGTCGCATACATACTTCCGCATCTACAGTAGCAGTTTTACCTGAGGCGGAGGAATTCGATATCGACTTGAGAGACAGTGATATACGAAAGGATACTTATTGTTCATCTGGTCCTGGTGGACAAAGTGTAAACACAACATACTCTGCCATCAGGCTCACCCACATTCCTACCGGGATAGTCGTAACTTGTCAGGATGAGAAATCGCAGATCAAAAATCTGGCAAAAGCGATGTCCGAGCTTCGCACAAGAATTTACAACATGGAGCACCAGAAATATCTGGATGAAATAGCTTCCAAACGCAAAACCATGGTTTCAACCGGCGACCGTTCGGCCAAAATCAGGACTTATAACTATCCTCAGGGGCGGGTTACTGACCATCGCATTGGTCTGACATTATACAATTTGCCTGCAATTATGGACGGAGACATCGGTGAAATCATAGATAAGTTAAGGTATGAAGAAAATGCCGAACGCCTCAAAGAAACCGAGTTATAAGTTATGAGTTATGAGACATGAGATATTAGACATGAGACTTGAGTTATGAGACATGAGATATACAAGAGGGTGGCGTTCTTAATTTTCACATTTTCACCTTTCCACATTTCCACATTATGAATAAGTTACAGCTTTTCGAGCAAATCCAAAAGAAACAGTCCTTCCTTTGTGTCGGATTGGATTCGGATATTCAAAAAATTCCAGAATTTTTGTTGGACACATCCGACCCTATCTTCTATTTTAACCAAAAGATCATAGACGCAACTGCTGCTTATACTGTTGCATATAAGCCAAACCTGGCTTTCTATGAATCTAATGGCCTTGAGGGATGGAATAGTTTGGAAAAGACCGTTCATTACCTCCGTGATAAGTATCCGGATGTTTTTTTGATTGCGGATGCCAAACGTGGAGATATTGGCAATACATCTGCCATGTATGCACGCACATTTTTCGAAACGTACAATTTTGATGCTGTGACAATTGCTCCCTACATGGGAGAAGATTCAGTCACTCCTTTCCTGGGGTATCCGGATAAATGGGTTATTCTGCTGGCACTTACTTCCAACAAAGGAGCCTTTGATTTTCAGTTTATAAAGGATGAGAACGGTGTTAAGCTATTTGAAAAAGTGTTACAAACATCTCAGGATTGGGCAGGTTCTGAAAATATGATGTATGTAGTAGGAGCCACAAAAGCAGAAGAACTGGCAGGCATAAGAAAAATTGTTCCGGAGCATTTTTTGCTGGTTCCAGGGGTAGGGGCACAGGGTGGGAGTTTGAGCGAAGTTGCCAAGTATGGAATGAACGACCAATGCGGACTTTTAGTGAACTCTTCCAGGGCAATTCTCTATGCTTCCGGAACTGCGGATTTTGCAGAAATGGCAGGAAAAGCAGCTTTTGAAGTACAAACCGAAATGAAAAATTTACTTTTGAAAAGGGGATTGATTAAATAGAAATCACCCAAATTTTATTCTATATATCAGTTCTTTGCAGGATTTATTTTGAATCATTTTAATGTTTACGGTTCAAAATGAAAACGTTACAGAACGTTAAAAAGTGTTTACTTTCCAGTTTTTTGGAGAGAATTACTATTTTTGTCTTGGTTTAGAAATTAAAAGAGAAAGCATGGTTGGTAAATTGTTGACTTTAGTTCTTGGGTGTTTGCTTCTTCTCGAAGGAAACGCTTATGGAACAAACCCACAACAGAACAAGGAAAAATCTAAAACATATCCATATTTGGCTTACTTGCCTAACGGATACAAAGAATCAGTCGGAAAAGATTGGCCTTTAATTATTTACCTTCACGGTAGTTCATGTAAAGGCAGTAATCTTGAACGGTTAAAGAAATACGGTCCGCCGTTTTACCTGGATCGGGGAATGCAGGTTAATGCCATTGTCATCTCTCCCCAGTGCCCATCAAACCGCAATTGGGTATATGGCGACTGGTTTGAATCATTTTACAATGAAATATTAGCAAAATACCATGTTGATCCATCGCGGGTTTATCTTACCGGAATGAGCCTCGGCGGATTTGGAACTTGGAATCTTGCCTCGAGATATCCTCAATATTTTGCAGCAATCATGCCATTATGTGGCGGTGGAAAGCCTGATATGGCAGAGTCCATCAAGGATGTACCGACTTGGGTATTCCATGGTGAAAAAGATCGTAAAGTTCGTTTGAACAGGTCTGAGGAGATGGTTGAAGCCATGCAGGGTATGGGTTCACGTCCTAAATTTTCTGTTTTGAAAGGAGAGGGGCACGATATTCACCATGTCTATTCTGAACAAAATGTATACGAGTGGCTTTTGGCACAGCATAAGAGTGTGTATGAAAAATTGGTGAGCATGAATTTTTGGTCTCCCAAAACCGATTCTGTAATTTCACAGAAACGAAATGAGTTCATCAACGAGGTGAAAAAATCAAGCATAGCCGAAAAATTTATTCTCAAAGGCCAGCCTCAGACCCAGACGGAAACGGCTAAATCTTTTCTGCTGAATTTTTTCAAGCCAAAACCGTTCGAACAGTCCTCTTTGAAATAAGTAAAAATAAGTGCCTAAAGTATTTAAAGTGCCTTAAGTGCCTAAAGTACTTATGATTCCTTCTACATTAGTCCGGTGTCCATCTCTTAGTAACTCTAAGTACTTTAAGTATTCTAAGTACTCTAAGTACTATCTTAATTAACCAATCATGGCCAAAACTTTCTCCTGGGGCATCCTTGCGCCCGGTAACATCGCTTCAAAATTTGTTACAGAATTAAAAGGAGTCGAATCTGCAAAGGTTTTGGCTGTTGGATCAAGAGATTTGGTAAGAGCAAAAGATTTTGCAAAAGTATTTGAAATCGAACGGGCTTATGGTTCCTACGAAGAGCTCGTGGCAGATCCTGATATCGACATCATTTACATTGCCTCTCCACATGCTTTCCATGCAGAACACACAAAACTTTGCCTCAAACATAGAAAGGCGGTACTTTGCGAAAAGGCATTTGCACTAAATGCGTCACAAGTTTCTGAAATGGTTGCATATTCCCATCAGGAACAAATTTTCCTCATGGAGGCCTTTATGACCCCTCACCAACCTTCCTATCTTGAAGCCCGAAGAATTATTAATTCCGGAGTTTTGGGAGAAATCAAACACCTGCATGGTTGGTTCGGATTCAATAAATCACCTTATGATCCTAACGGCCGGCTTCTCAATCCCAAATTAGGTGGAGGTGCCTTGCTCGACATAGGTTTGTATCCGCTTTTTGATTCACTATGGTTTATGGGAAAACCAATAAAGGTTGAAGCGTTTGCGGATTTGACTTCACAAAAAATTGATCAATCTGTTTCCGTGTCCCTTCAGTATGAGGGAGGTAGAAGTGCTTCTGTCTTTGCTTCATTTCTCTCCGTGGCAGGTGTAGGAACTGATATCCTATGTGAAAGAGGTATGCTGCGGCTGCGAAGGACCAGTTCATTGAACCAATCTCTTGATATTCTCCTCCCGGGAGAACCTTTGAAAGTTATTAATTGGGATGAAGCGAGCTGCGGACTGAAACTGGAAGCCATCGAAGCGATGAGTTGCCTGGATAGAAATGAGTTGGAAAGTGCAATAATGAGTCACCAAAACTCACAGGAATTGATGGATCTCTTGGATCTGATCAGACAAAAGACAGGCATTTCCTATGAGTGATTTTGTCTGGAAACCCTCTATTCATTGCGTTTTAATTTTTCATTATTTATTTTTTGGTTGTTACAAAAATGTAATAGTAATTATTAATAAATGTGGAAAATTTTCTATATTTTTGGCATGTATTAACGTCTATTAACTAATTATTAACGTCACATGTCTAAAAAAATCATTAGAATTTTTCTAATGTGTCTTGTCGTGCTGTT
>CAIRSO010000611.1 GCA_903881215.1 uncultured Bacteroidia bacterium | reverse complement strand
GTTTTATTGGCCTGCTTCAATCATTTCAATAACAGATAAGGTGATGCTCATAGTTTTGCCCAGATAAAGAATCATTTCAAGATTCACTTACCAGGAATCTCAACTTCAACATAAATGGGTTTATGATCAGATGGATAAACGCCATTGACATTGTAAGTCACCTCTTCATACTTTAGCACTTTTACGGCCCCTTTGTAAAGAATCCAGTCAATTTTGTTAAGGTCTTCAAAGGTGTTCTTAAGCAATTCAGTATCTGTAGAGTTTTTATCGCCAACCAGTATGCGGTAAGGGGGAGTGCCCGGCCGGCAATTAAAATCACCCAAAAGAAACAGTGGGCGTTCTGCTCTCCATTCTCCAAAACGGTTGAGGGCATTGATCCTTTTCAGGATTAATTTGGAGGCATTAAGTTTTGCAAGTGAAGCATCAGGGCCGTTAAAGAAATGAGTATTAAAAACATAAAACTCACGATTGTTTTCCCAATGCCCCCTGTAATCTTGTGCATTTGGGCTTTTTTCACCTTCGTTTGGTCTGTTAATGAAGGCCAGACGTACCCATGTCACCATACGCGGATTAACTTCCGGACCGCTGCCAATTATTTCGGGAGTCTCCGAAAGCTGGAAACTTTGCATCTCTCGCAGACGAAATTTATCGCGCCTGAAGAAAATGGCCATATGTTCATCATCATCACCTCCTTTTCTGCCTTCTCCAATGACAACATATTCGGGAAGGTGATCAGCCAGATAGTCAATTTGTTCCTTCAACCCTTCCTGTGTCCCGATGATATCCGGAGCATACTTATGAATCAAATCTATCTGCATATCACGCCTTTCCGCCCAGGAGGGTTGAAATGTTGGGCTGGCAAACTTCAGGTTGTAGGTCATCAGCTTTAATAGACTGCCCTCAGGTTTTGCTGGCGCTGTACTTTGCGCAACTGTCAGGTAGCCCAAAGTGAGGTGGAAGACAGCTAACAGACAAATTATTCGAATAATATGCAAAATTGGTTTTAATAGGCTCATTGGTCTGATTTTATTGGTGCGTAGACTTCAGAAATTCGTTGTACTTCCTGATCATATCCTGCTTGATCTGAGGATAATTTCCAGACAAGTCGGTGCTTTCTGTTGGATCTTTCTCCAGATCAAACAGCAGCAATTCCCCCACCATCTTTTCCGGTTTAATCCCTGGATAATCAGCCGGAGTTGCCTGTTCGGCAGGGGCAAGTATTGTTGTGCCATCAGGAGCTCTTTTGTCGCTCCAGTTTTTCAGATCGGGTTCACGGTAAAAATCCGGTTTGGTTAGGAAAAGCTTCCATTTCCCATCACGGATGGTTCTAATTACAGAATCTTTCATGGTGAATATTGGAGGGTGGTTCGTCGATTTCCCCCGGATGATCGCTGAAATATCCTGACCATCGAGTTTTACGGCAGGATCTGTTTGAATTGAGGTCAATTTCATGATTGTTGGCAGAATATCGGGTGTCCAGCAGGGAGTCGAAACAGTTTCACCTTTTGGAAACTGCGTCGGAAACCTGATTATAAATGGAACCCTGGTTCCTCCTTCCCAGTTGTTTGCCTTCATCCCCTTTAATCCACCGGTACTTCCGCCATACCAGGGGCCATTGTCCGACATAAAAATAATAATAGTATTTTCCAGGATTCCCAGTTCTTTCAATTTGGCAATTACTTTGCCGACGGACCAGTCCAGTTCACGAATGACGCTGTTATACAACTCCTGGTGATCACCCTTCGAATAAAAATGGGCAGAGGCAGCGAGTGGCTTGTGTGGCATGGCGTGGGCCAGGTAGAGAAAAAACGGGGATTGCCGGTTACGGTCTATAAAATCCAGAGCTTTGGCTGTATACTTTTTCGTCAGCAACCTCTGATCTACCGGATATTCCACCGTATCCATATTCTCAATAAGCTGAACAGGACGCATATCGTTTGAATAGAGGATCCCATAGTATTCATCGAAACCATTTTTTACCGGAAAATATTCCGGTTTGTGTCCCAGGTGCCATTTGCCTATACATTTGGTGTGATATCCGGCACCTTGAAGAATTTCGCCCATGGTGATCTCACTGGCCTTCAAGCCAATGTCATTTATCCCGGCATCCGGAGCCGGATTTTGTACCAAACCATGACGAAGAGGGAAACGACCTGTTAGCAATGTTGCCCTCGAAGGCGCGCAATAGGGAGTTGGTACATAAAAATCGGTAAAGCGAACCCCTTCGGCAGCAAGGCGGTCGATATTGGGAGTTTTTACCTGTTTTTGATTGTAGCACGATATATCGCCGTATCCCATATCATCCGTGAGGATGATCACCACATTTGGCTTTTTATCAGCCGGAATCACTGCTGGAGCAAGCATTGGCAAACTCAACAATGCAAATGTTGATGTCAGATTCTTCTGCATTTCAAGCGGATAAGATATTATTTTAACAATGAGCAGAATCAATTTACAGAAGTTGAATGATCCTTCCCAACATGCTAAAATTAGCTAATTTTTAATTATTATCTTTTCTTAAGCTGATTGCGATCGACGTATTTTGTTCTTTTAATTCTGATAGGTTAATGTTATATTTACAAGACCAAAACTACCAATCGCCAGAATTGAAATGAAAAAATTTATTAACCTCTTAATTTTTTCTGTCATTGTTGCGGCTTGCGGATCAAATCAACAAAAACCGGGCAAAACAGAAGCAGTCAAGACAGAAGCTATCTCTGCTGACTCAATAAAGAAGACCCCTGCCAATGAAATTGGAATGTGGAAAATTGCCAGTTACGCCAGTAATCTTGGAAATAACAGAAATAGATCTTATATCACCAATACTTTTGCTATTTGGGGCACATTTACAGACAATTCGAACGACAAAG
>CAIRSO010000610.1 GCA_903881215.1 uncultured Bacteroidia bacterium | reverse complement strand
TGGAACCCTCCGGAACCAGGTCTTTGATCTGCATATCCCAGAGCTCAAGGGTTCTGTTTCCAAATATATCAGGCAAGTTAATAAGCACGGCTTTTTCGCTCTGAATCTCCCCTTTGCAAGAGATGATGGCTTCAAAATTCTCTTTTTTCACTTTGTAAATGACAGCCGCCTGCTTCCTGCCGGTAAGCCATGTCGTTAGCAGCAACAATAAGAGGATTATTGCTGAGAACAAAATTCTTTTTCTTGATTTAGACAGGGTCATTGGTTGAGGATTTTTTCAAAATCTGCTATCAGATCGACATTTTTTTCAAAATCAAACAAGGCCAGCTCGCGAATCTGGTAATAAGACAGCCAATATTTTCTAAGCGAATTGATGTAAGCCCTCTTTGCATTCTCCAGATCGTTTCGTGCAAGGTTGAGTTTTGTAACATCCAGCTTTCCGATTTTAAAACGTCTCATGGTCACATCGAAACCCATTTGCGCAATGGTATCCGCTTTGGCCGAATTCAATACCTGTTCCGACTGGAGATTGAATTCCAAAACACTCATCATCACAGATTGCTCAAAGTCAATCCTTTCCTGTTTAACGCTGTTGAGGACAACCTCACGGTTCGACTTGGCCATAAGAAGCTGCCCCTTTCTTTTGCCCCAGTCTACAATTGGAACTGAGAGTCCGATCAAGGCAATATTCTGAAATTGATTGGGGTTTTGATAGGACTCAGCAAATGACATCGATTTTTGGTTCAATCCGGCTGTGGCATTGATATCGGCGCTCAGGCCATTCTGCGACTTGACCAGTTTCACATTGCTGTCCTGTTCAAGTATGCGTCTTTGCTGCGAGAGAATACTTGGATTGTTGCTCATCGATTTCTGGATGGCTTTTTCTACATCAATTTGTAAAGCAGAGCTGATGGCGGTAGGCAAAGTACAATCAAGAATAGCGTTTTTTTCCAGGCCCAGAAAACTGTTGAGGTCTGAGCGTGCACGCAGAAGTCCCTGGTTGGCGCGGGTTAGCGCTATTCTGGCATTCATCAGATTCAGTTCGAAATTTAATAGCTCATCCTGGGTAACTGTTCCGACCTGATAACGGCCCTTGCCAATCTGGTACAGCGTGTCTGCGTTAGCAAGATTGGTTTTTGAGATGTTGATTTCAATCTGAGCATCCACCAATACAAAGAATTTTGTGGTTGTTTTTACTGCAATATCCTCTTTCGACTGGATAAACTGTTTCTTGGCAGTCTCAAATTTCAAAGGTTCAATTTTGGATTTCCAGTGCATGCTGTTGTACCCGTTCAACTTTTGGCGGTAGCCTAAGCTAATCATGTTGGAAGAGAACATGGACTGCTGGTCACCCGAAAAATTTCTGACCATCCCGATGTCTGAACTGGCAGAAAAACTACCACCGGTTAAAGCAACATTTTGTGTCATCCGGAGGGAGGCACTGGAGGTAATGTTTTTCTGCTGACTGTACTGCCAACTCTGGTCCTGAGGAATATAATCCTGCCTGATAGAGTTGTTAAAGGAGAGCGGATTCGCCCCTACCAAAAACTGAGGTAGCTTATCTGACCTGTAATATTTATATTCCCAGTAGCTTGACAAGTACATGTTTTGTTGCCTGAAGGCGTCGAGTGATTGAATGGAAGCCAGGTCAATCGCCTCTGTTAGCGATATTTTTTTCGCCTTTTCCTGGGCCAGTGAGATTTGAAAGGCAACAAGTAGTAATAGAATAGTGCAAATACGGTTCATGGGTAATTATTGTCTTAAAGATTCAACCGGGTCTTTGTCGGCAGCCTTTTTGGCAGGGAGATACCCAAAAGTGATCCCGATAAAGACGGAGACGCCAAACGAAATAAAAATTGAAAACAGGGATATAATTGTCTTAATATCAAAAGCCGTCTGAATAACTTTTGAGAGGACCACCCCAAGCACCACACCTATTATTCCACCCGCCAGACTTATCAATGTTGATTCGGACAGAAACTGGAAAACGATGTCCTTTCGGGAGGCACCAATGGCCTGTCGGGTTCCTATCTCCCGAATGCGCTCCATCACGGATGCAAGCATGATGTTCATGATGCCAATTCCGCCAACGATCAAT
>CAIRSO010000609.1 GCA_903881215.1 uncultured Bacteroidia bacterium | reverse complement strand
TTGATTACCAATTAAAAAAACCTGATTAATATTTGTTGATTCCCGATTGAATGAAACTTTTTTCATCAATTAATTCATTTACATTTTTGTAATCTGCATCAAAGACAACCATTACGTTTTTATCGATATCAAATTTAACAATATTGCCTGTTTTTGAGAATGGAACACGATAATCATAAAGATTTGAACCCTCAGCAGCTATGATGCAGATATTCAAATTGTCTTTGCCTCCTGTTGTAAGTTTGATCAGATTGTCCCCAAAACCAAGATTTGCAGCAAATTTCACATTGCTGTATTTCGTTTTTAAATCAGTAACCAGGCGGATTACTTCATCAGGTTTCGCCAGAAGCCGTGAGGGGTAATGCTTGTACATTGCATTTTGTATGGAGACTGTAATCCCGGATTCATTTGCCTTTTTTATAAATTCTGAAATACCTGAAATTATACTTTCTTCCTGACTTCGTTTAATATCCGGTCTCCATTGTTCCGGGCGCATGTGTGAACTGATGATTACCTGTTTAATCCCCATAAGCTCCATCTTTTTCAAAATATTTTGTTGGATGAGTGTTGTTCGCTCATAAGAATGTTCTATTTCTGAAAGCCAGGTAAGGTTAGGGTAATTATTTATCTCTCGGCATAAGTCAACAATAATTTTTAATCCTGTTTTCTTCATTACTTCAGCCTCCTCCCTACATTTTTCCTCACTTCGGGCTAAAAGATAGGTCCCATCGATTTTAACACCACCAAAATGGATCATGTATTCGGGACTATTATTCAATACAGTAGCGATATCTTTGGTGAAATCATGATGCGAAAAATAAAGGTTTGAATTCTCAGACTTTACTTTAAAATTTGTATCACCTGTATTCTCAATGAACCCGTTTTTACTGTTGAATTTGTATCTGGCAGCTGAATTCACGGCTTTGGCGATTGGATATATATCATCCCACGAATTATAAAAATGATCAATAATAACGGGGGCATCCTTGGTTTTTGAAAAATCGACTTCGCCATTTTCTGCAACAAACAGTAGATCAGAATTCTTGAAGAGTACTTGAGGTTTGCCGCTAAAACATCCGGCTATTTTTTCTGCGATTTGCGCATTAAAATCCTCAGGAAAAACCAATAAGTCAACCTTATTTAGAGAAGCCAGTTTTCTGGCAATTTGTTCAGGGATTCGATTATTTGTCTTGTAAGCAGCAGCAAAGTCCTGATCGAACTCAACCACAAACTGAAGTTGCTTCAAGTTGTACCACCAGGAATCTTCTTTAAACTTCAGACTGTCTATGTTACAGATTCCCATCCAATTAAGTTTTATTCCTGAGAAATAATCAAAAAAAGTTGGCATTGACTGTAAAAATTCGGGGGTCCCAATCAATGAGGGGTAAGGCCAGATACTTGTTTTTTACCCTTTTATCTGGTGTTGCCTTGGTAAAATAAAGTGCCTGATCTTCCTTTACTTCAACAAAAAAAATACGGCTATCGCCCGCTGCAATATTCTTTTCATCTGACAGTCCCGGTTGGGTATTTCCATATCCTTCCGGATAATAACCAGGTCCGTTGGTCAGATTCCTGATTGGATTTAGTTCAGTAATACGGTTGATTCTCCCTATATGACTTTTGATTTCAAAGGATCTTGATTTGAGACTGTTATTAAAAATTCCAAGCATAAACTTCCCTTCCCCTTCAATATTGGTAACATATCCCAATGAGTCGCCAACCGAAAAAATTCTGGTAGTTTTAAATATGCCATCAAGATAACTTTTTACCTTATCGTTAAGTTTGTTATCTTGTTCAATTCCCATTTCGCGACAATGAATGATTGT
>CAIRSO010000608.1 GCA_903881215.1 uncultured Bacteroidia bacterium | reverse complement strand
TGTGTGCTTCTTTCTAATGTTCTTCATAATTGATAAATTTAATGGTTATTATTAAACTTATCCAGTGGTCCTAATTTTAGGCAGTATTATAATTAGGCCGGTAAGGTCTGTAAAGATTGTTGGTGACCAATGCTGATGCTGTTATCATGAATGCCGATTTGGCTGCCATAAGTGCTGCAATAAGACAGGCGATCATCAATCCAACAAGGCCAATGCCAACTGGCCCCAGCAAATCGCGGGTGGCATGACCCCAAACATAGTCGGGATCTGAAATAGAACCCCCATAAAGCACCAAAGTTAACAATGCCACTACTCCCCACATGACACTCGAGTATCTCTTCAGCAACATCCCGGATACGAAACCGTACCGTGCAGTGTAATCGTCCTTGGCAGAGCCGCATGCAGTCATCTGGTTGGCTTGTACTGCAGTTGCCAGAACTATCATTATCGAAAAACCTACGATCCAGTACCAGGTAAATTCTATCAGGCTTGGCGATCCCCACAGTTCAAGAAATGATGCGGGTAAAACCTTGTGCATGGTTGTGAAAGCTCCAAGGGCACCTCCTTCTGCCCCGTACATGCTATTAATTTTCAACATGGCAAAAGGAATAAGCAGGATGGATAGGAGTATGATAAAAGCCCCCTGTACCAGGTCAATGATGAAAGCAGCTGCCAACCCTCCAATGCTGGCATATATGAGTGTTACCAAAGCGACGATACAGATCAGCAGATTTTCGTTGATGTAGGAGTATTCTTTTTTGGGATTGAGCAATTGCAACTCTGCGAGGCGTACTTTTTGTTCGGAAGCCAGTAGTGCGAAATCTGCCGTTTCCAGTTTCTCGCGTTCAACTGCTTTCAGGTATTCTACGTGCTCAATTGTTGTTAAGGCAGATTCGGGCTTTGCTGTGATAGCCGCGATGGTCTTTCCCATTGCCATCAGTCCGATAGCGCCTATCATCACAAAATAAATTGTCTGACACATGGCATAGAATGCTGCCATAGGCTTCGAACCATAACGTTCTTCGAAGAAATCTCCCAAAGTGAGTAACCGTAATCGCCGGTACCAAGGTGAAGTCATCCAAAAGACAGGCAGGTTTATCAATCCACCAGCAAGCATCGCCCATATTCCCGATGCCCCATTGGCATTAACCATGGTGGTGGTGGTGGTGACATTTTCTACCGAAGTTGCCTGTCCAAATGCAGCAAAAGTCTGAATTAATTTGCCAAAACGCCGACCGCCCATGAAGAAATCTTCGCGACTTTTTACCAACTTAGAAACGCGAATGGCAATGTAAATAATCGCAATAAAATAAACCAGGATTACTGCAAGGTCAATTACTGACAGTCCCCAAAAGGTGGAATGTATCATGAGAATTGCATATAGACATAGGACACCTGAACCCCAAATTGTAGTGCCCATTTGAGTTTGAAGAGAAAATTATTGCCGTTGCTTGTCGCAAACAACGGCAATAATGTGATAAAATAACGTGAAGCGGTATCTAAACCACCCGGACTTCAGAAAAGATTAAATGTCTTCGTCCGGAGGAATTGTGGTCAATGGTGGCTTGTTGTTCCCATAACCATCATAACCAAAGTTCTGGTTGATCACCCCCTGCGTGTTGGAACTGATCGAACTTTGCGGTACCGGCCACAAAACGTGGTAGGCGCTCATGGTATATTCCTGACCGTTGTTGGCTTTTATTCCCTTGTTGTACCAGTCTGTTTTTGACATGATCCTGTCAAAGAAGAAGTTCTTTGTTCCAAAACTGGCCACAGAATAAGTGTTACCATTGTATGCTTTGCCTGTTTTGGCAAAAATAAAGGAAATACGGTTTAACTCTGTCTTGCGGGGCTCTTCCCAGTACAATTCACGGGCACGTTCATCGAGAATAGTTCCAATATCGATTTTTGATGCATCCGTGTACGGAGCACATCCCGCACGGGTATGGACCGCATTGACATCAGCCATGGCTTTGGCATTGTCGCCTTTCCACCAGTATGCTTCAGCTCGCAACAAATAGGTTTCAGCCAGACGGAAAATATACCAGTTGTAGGAACCACCCTGTGGCTGGATTCTGCGCGGATCCGGATTGTATACCTTGTAATGAGGCCAGCCAAACCAGTTGCGGATGGTGTCAGTAGTAGACACTTTACCTTGATTGTCAAATAGTTGCAATGGTTTTCCGTAGTAGGGATTGTTGGTCGACTTCAGATTCGGATGGTTGTACACCAAATCCTCCATGAACATCCAGTTGCCTTTCTTGTGCCTCAGGTCATTGGGGTCATCCCATATCTTTCTGGTATGATATGTTGTGTTTCGGGCACGACCGATTCCACGTCCAAATGTCCCTACCATATTGATTTCCTGTCCCTGGAGGTCGGAAGTCGCAGGACCTACGCCATTGGGAGTTTTAAGGAAGTTGGAGTTAGAAACGCCCCAGAAAGGAACTGCCTGACGCATGATCTGAAGGTCAAGCCTTGAATCGATCAAATCCTCGACTGACAAGGCAAGCATCAAAACCTCCTTGTTGGCAGCGGTTGCCTTGTTGGCCCACCAATGAAGAGTGGCAATCACGTCATTTCTTACAATACCTTGTTTGGTCAGGTAATCGCCGTCTTCTTTAGGAACCGCGCCGAAAGCAGTCTTCATCAGACTGTACGTTCCTCCGTCGATGGCTCCGTTGGCTGCTGCAATGGCTCCGTCAAAATCGCCCAGTGCAAGGCAAATTTTGGCCAACAAATGCTGGCAGGCACCTTTCGTTACACGACCTCTGTCAACCTTGTCTGTACACCATTGTGCTGCAAAAGTCATGTCTTTTTTCATTTTTTCCAGGATTACTTCCCGCTTGGTGGAATAAAAATCCAGTTTGGGTTCAGTAATTTCCTTTCCGATAAAAGGTACATCGCCAAATTGCTGGGTCAACCGGTAATAGCGAAAGGCACGGTGAAAGTAGGCTGAACCTAACACTGCATTTTTCTCGGCATCATTGGCAAACTTGGTGTCGTTGATCCGAGAGATGACCACATTGGCATACTTGATTCCACTGTATTGTTCCAGCCAGAACCATCCGATTTTATTGTAGTCGCTATGATTCAACTGGGAACTTGGAGTTATCTGAATATTCATGTTCTGGGCAGGACCCGGTTTGTCGGTGGTACCTTCCACAGCAACCTCAGAAAAGACAAGTTCTGTAACGAAAGGAGGCGTATCACCATACCATTCATAGCGCATGTTGCGCTCGCAGGCTGTCAAGGCTCCGTACAGACCACGGGAATCTACGAAGGCGTTCTCGGGGGTAAAGATGGAGAGCGGTTTTGGCTTCAGCCATTCATCACTGCAATTCACCAGGGTAAATACTAACGGGACAAATAGCAGTTTTCGCAAAAAAGACTTTATATTTCTTGATTTCATTTGGTATTTGCTTTAAAGTTAATTAGAGAGTTAAGTTAATACCTAAGGTAAACATACGCGGAGAAGGTCCACTGGTTTCCGGATCCCAGAATTTCCACTCAGGTGCCCAAAAACCAACGTTTCTGATAGAACCGACCAGTTTCAAATTAGCGATCTGAACTTTTTTCAGGATATTTGCCGGCACATTGTAGGCCAAACTGAGGGCATCGAAACGGACGAATGATCTGTTTCTCCATACATTGAATACTGCTCCTCCTTCGTTGGAATAGATACGGGCGCCATTGTTGATCGGATTCTCAGGTGTCCAGTAAGGGGTAATATAGGCATTGACCCTTTCCGGAAATCCATCCCTGTTCTTGGCCACATTGTAAGTGCCTACATGGCCATTGGCGGCGTAGAACGACATGGAAAGATCGAAATTTTTATAGAAATTGAATTCCTGGCGAAGGTTCCATCTAACCGGGGCTACCGTGTTTCCCTGGAACTGGTTGTCCAGCTCATTGATTTTTCCACTTCCATCAACATCTTCCAGTCGGAAGTCTCCGGGGTACTGGCCATATTTGATGGCTTCGGCTTCCTCTCCTTTTTGCCATACGCCGATGATCTTTGGTTCCCAAACCTGGGTGTTGGAATGTCCGATAAACCATTTGTTGGTTATGTCGTCTCCCTCTTTCTCGCCAATCACATTTCCACTGGCATCTTTTACAGGAACCATATCCCCATAAAGATGAACAATTATATTCTTGTTGTAGGAGATGTTAAAACTGCCTCTCCATTTGAAATTTTCCTTGTCCATGATTCTGGCATTCAGGGTAAACTCCACCCCCTTGTTCTCCAACTCTCCGAGGTTGGTTGCCACGGAGGCAAAACCGGTCAGATCGGGCAACTTGCGGTCTACCAACAGGTCAAGGGTATTCATCTTGTAATATTCCAGCGATCCGTCCAATAATCCTTTCAAAATCGAGAAATCCAGTCCAAAGTTCAGTGCCCTTCCGCGTTCCCATTTCAGTTCCGGATTGGCCATCCTGTTTACATACAACTGGTTACTCTCAAAGATGCTTCCTGCAAGTGACTGATAGGGGTATTTGCCAATGCTCATGGATGACAAGGCATCGTAACGTCCAACCTCCCTGTTGCCATTTTCTCCCCAGGATGCTCGAAGTTTTGCATAAGTAAGAATATCATTCTTCATGAAGCTTTCATCCGACATTACCCAACCAAGAGCAACAGAAGGAAATGTTCCGCGGGGATGCTGGAGTCCGAATGCGGAATAACCGTCCCGGCGGACTGATCCGGTGATCATGTATCTGTTTTTGTAGGAATAGAATGCCCTTGCCATCAAGGCGTCGCCTGTACTGTATTCGTCGTTGCTATTAATACTATTGGAAGTACTCTTGCCGGCGGTCATGTTGTGATAGCCCAACGCATCGGTAGGCGAAAATCCCTGGGTTAACATGGTGTTATCCCAACTCTGGTATTTCTCGGCATTGGCAAGCAGGGTAACATCGATCTGATGATCCTTTTTGAAGGTCTTGTTCCATTTGACCAGATGGTCCAATTGCCAGCTGAAGATTGAACTTTGCTGACGACTGGCTTCACCTCCAAACAGGGCCCATTCTTCGTGAAGAGCCGATCTGTGGTTCATGTAATCGAACCACTGGTAGCGTGGAGAATAATTGATCTGGTAGGTAATACCCAGAGGGAAAGTTACTTTTCCATATAAGCTGCTCGTCAGGGTATTGTATACCCGGCGGCGTTCCGTAAACATTTTATCGTACAACGGATATTTGGCTCCACGGCCAAGGTCATCGACCGGACTTATCCGATAGGTGACACCATCATCCTTGTAAATGGAGCCCCAGGGCGAGCTGTTAACTATCTGACCCCAATCGGCATTGATATTGCTTTCGTCACGGGTTGCAAATTGGGTATTGATACCCACACTCAGCCAATTGGTTACTTTGGCATCCACATTCAACCTGCTGCGGATGGTGGTAAACTCATCCCCCACGATGACGCCTTCGTTCTTGTTGTATCCAAGAGACCAATAATAGGTGATCTCATCTTTTTTTCCTGACAGAGAAAGGTTATGATCCTGGCGCATTCCATTCTGGAATACCAGATCACCCCAGTTGGTTGGAGTATTTGCCTTATAGTTCTTGACTTCAACCGGCAATAATCCTATCCGTGCCAGCCAGATATCTGTCAATTCGCCTGTAGAGCCGTCTCTCCATTGAGCCTCAGATATTGAAGGATCCAATTTAGCCGGGTTTTCAAACTTGTATAATTTCTGATTGGTGGCAGCATTGTAATAATTCAGCGACTTCATTACGTTTGTTCTCCAGTCAAGAAAATCATATGGATCATGAACATCCTGAAGGGTCGCCATGGTGGCAACACCTACGCTTGTATTCAGGTTGATCATTGGTTTGCCCTGTTTCCCTTTCTTTGTTGTCACGATGATAACTCCGTTGGAAGCCCTTGCTCCATATACTGCAGAGGAGGAGGCATCCTTCAGAACATCAATGGTTTCAATATCATTTGGATTGATATCTTCCATTCCTCCCTGGTAGATTACTCCATCCAAAACAATCAATGGGTTGGACGCAGTCTTCAGGGTATTGTCTCCCCTGACCTCCATGTCACCACCACCTTTGGCAAGCGGTGCATAGCCAACAGCCAAACCTGCCACATTACCGCGGAGAATATCCTGAACCGTTGCAGGCTTTTCATTCACAATCCGGTCTGCCTTTACCTGTGCAACGGCACCGGTGAGGTCACGCTTCTTTGCAGTTCCATATCCGATGGCCACAACCTCCTCGATCTGCTTTGTATCTTCCTGAAGGGTTACATTGATCTCATTCTGGTTCGTAAAGGCTACTTCTGAGGCAGTAAATCCAATGAATGAATAAACCAATTTCGAATTCGCCGGAACATTGGACAGCGTATATTTTCCATCCATATCGGTTACAGTACCTGTGGTTGTACCTTTAACCACAATGGATACTCCGGGAAGTATTTCACCGGTTTTAGAAACAACTTTACCTTTAACAGTCTTAGTCGTTTGTCCCATAGCACTAGAAGGAGCTACCAGCAGACAGGTTAAGAAAATTAGAAAACTCAATAAGAGTACTCCCGATGCTTTGTTCAAACAGAGCATCCAACTCGCATCATGTCGATTCTTCTTTTTCATAAATAAATTTGAATTGTTTAGTTAAAAACTGAAACTACTGTTGGTTACAGTATGAGTTAAAAGACAATAATTAACAGTTATTAATTATTGTATACAAACATATACTTTCGTTTTTATTGGTGTTAATATTTGATTTGCAGATACTAATACTATATTTGCAATTACTCTTCACTTGTGTATCTTTTTTTATATGCGTTCCAAGTGTTTATAGATTTTGTCAATGCCACTTTGCAATCCTGCTTAATATCATAGCACTGAAGACCAAAAAGGCCTTTATAACCATTGTCTTTAGCAAGTTTTACCAATTTGTATGTATCGAAAGAACCTTCTCCAAGCGGTTGAATTAGCCTGTCCCAGTTCATTTCTTTGGTATTGCCCGAGTCGGCACCATTGATGGAAATCATATACAAATAAGGCAAAGCATTCAGCAACTTTTGTTCCCAACCCTGTTCACCTTCAACTTTCAACAAATGGCAGGTATTAAAAATTGCACCAATGTTTGGGCGGTTTACCATTTTTGCCAGGCGAACTGAGTGTTCCGATGTTTCGCAATAGTTCCCAACATGCGGATAAATGGCTATTTTTGCTCCATAAGGAGCTGCAAAATCGGCTAATTCGCCAATGGCTTTGGCAAGAAGTATATCGCCTTTCTCTTTGTTGTTCATGAAGTATTTCACATTTGAGAAAAGTGCAATTACCAAATCACGATCCTTTGAATCTTTAATTATCTCCTTCAAACCTTCTTTGTACGAAATTCTTCCTGTACTATCCATATCGATTCCCCAGTAAATTTCGGGCATTTTAAGTCCGGCCGCATCAAGCGCTCTCCTTCGCGAAAAATAATCATCATTGGTATGACCAGAAAATCCATCAAAACCAAGCCTTTTAATCAATTCAGCTTGTGCTTCCATTCCTTCAGGTGCATTTGGCATTCGCACTGAGTTATTAAAAGCGTAGAAAGTATTGTCGAGCACTTTCTTTTGGGAATATACAATTCCGAACATCAAGCAGATTAGCGTGGTAAATAGTAGTTTTCTCATGTCTATATTATTTAATGAATAAGGTATTTAGCATATATTGTCAGATGCCAGAGGCATCAAATGTTTATAGATAGAATCACGTTGCTATTGGGTTCTACCCCAGCCGGGGTCGTATGTCTGAGCTCTGAATACCTTCTATAAACATATAAACCCGCTGGGTTTGAAAAAACATTAATTAAATAAATGCCTGGTTCATTTTATTTTAAATCATAAACCTGAAATTTATTCATCCAGTCAACCACACTCTTATCAATCCATTTTTCGCGGAACGGATGGGTTAACATGGCATTTGCTGCATTGTCGTTGACAAACAGTCCTGCTTTCTGGTCCCAGGTTAATTTCGAACCCAGCGTTATGGAAATGAGTCCCATCATGGTTAACAAGTAAACGTTGTAGCCAACTTCAAGTGGCTCGAGTGTTGGTTTCCCAGTTTCTATCCCTCTTAAAAAATCGGCTTTGTCGGTGAGGGTATCTTTCAGCGAAACATCATTTTTCCCAGGTTCAAATTTCAGAATGGAATCGTTGCTTACGGTTAATTTATTGGGATATTCAACCCGAATCCACCCCTCCTTTCCGATAAATTTCACAAACGGAACATCAATTTTGTATTTCAGTTTCATTCCATCGGCGAAAGTGTAATTTACATTGAAGGCGCTGATGGTATGCCAGATTCCTTTATCGAAAGTTCCGTTTCCTTCAATAGTTACTGGATTCTCGTACTCTTTTTTCATTCCCCAAAGCGCGATGTCATTCAAATGTGCGCCCCAGTTGGTAATCATTCCGTTGCAATAATCCGAAATGCGCAACCAGCCCGGACGCGAATCAATTGTTCCTGGTTCGTGCACGCGCTGCATGGTGTATGGTTTTGGAAAAGCCGGTCCCAGCCACATATCGTAATTCAGTTCTTTTGGAACTGGCATGGTCGGCTGCGGACCAAGAGCACTGCCATTCAACTCACCGGGAACGCCAACTTCCACTTCAACCAAATCGCCAATCACTTTATTGTGCACCAGTTCCACAGCTCGGTTCATTTCGCGGATAGAACGAAACTCACTGTCTAACCTACCTGTAACGCCTTTTGCCTTTACAGCTTCAACCACTGCTTTTCCCCAGGCAGGTGCAAGGGTAAACGCTTTTTCCATCGAAACATGTTTGCCTGCCAATGCCGCTGCAATGGTTGCCGGGGCATGCCAGTGATCGGGAGTGGAAACCATAACGGCATCCACATCTTTGTTAGCAATTACATCGCGGTAATCATCGTACTTTTTAACGCCTGAATAACTTTTACCTGTCTTAGCATAGGAATCATTTATTATTTTTTCAGCGTTGGCCATGCGCCACGAATCGACATCGTTGATGGCAATTACACGACAATTATCCAGTTTTAGGAAACCGTTTTTCAGATTGGCATTTACTGACTGACGACCTGTTCCAATCATTCCAACATTAATCTGATTGCTGGGTGCTGTTTTCCCAAAAACTGATGAAGGAACGATTGTCGGGATTGTAAATGCCCCGGCAGTCAATAAAGATGAATTCCAAATGAAATCTCTTCTGCTAGTTTTTAATTTTTCTTGCATTTTGTTGTTTCAATTAATTGTTAGTGTATTTAGTTTCCAAATTCTCTTAAAGCCTCGATCATAGCAACAATATTATGAGCGGGCACTTCTGCCTGAATGTTGTGAACTGTGGCGAAAACAAATCCACCTCCGGGCGCCAGCGCTTCAATGTTTCGTCTTACATCGTCTTTCACCTGTTGAGGCGTTCCGCTTGGAAGTACATGCTGGGTATCAACTCCTCCACCCCAAAATATTACATCCTTTCCAAAATCCTTTTTTAGCTGAACGGGCTCCATGCCGGTTGCCGTGATATGAACCGGATTTAGCAGGTCAACACCAATTTCAATCAAATCGGGGATAATCGGTCGCACATTTCCGCAGGAGTGAAACAATAGCTTTACGTTGGGCGCTTTTTGCTTAATAAATTTCAATACCCTCATAAAATGTGGCTTGTAATACTCGCGAAACTGATCGGGTGCAATTAACTGCGATTGTTGTGTTCCATAATCATCGCCTTCACCCACAATATCAACAACATCGCCTATTTCATCGAGAAGGCTGTCCCAAAATTCAATTTTCAAATTGGCCAGTTTACCAACCAGTTTATCCGAATTTACCGGAAACAAAAACGGGTCGAGCATGGCATTTTCCATGCCCCTCACCCGCTGGTGCATTTCGAACAAACCGGCACACAAACCTTTTGTCATTACTATTTTATCCTGATTGCGGAACTGAATGGCCTTTTCGCGCATCCCGGCAAATCGCTGTTTGTTTCCGGCGTCGGGCCACGGAAAATCTTCAATCACTCCTTCGTTGTCAAAATCAACCTTGTCCATCGAATGTTTTACCAACGAAAACCAATATCCATCTTTGGGGAAATGATGGGTAAAACCCCATTCGTCGGAATACTCAAAATAATTGCCAACATCTTTCAGTTTCGAATAGACATCCCAGTTGTGGCTTGTAAGAGGAAAAATGCCACGGGTATCAACATTCAGTTGGGTTAATATTTCTTCTGAAGGAACAACAATTTGCTGGATAACATCCGACCATTCCGGCTCAGCAGGATTTAGCCCCAAATGCTTTCTCAAATTCTGATACGCGCTGTTCGTAATGCCGGTCCAGGTTGAGCCTGCCAGATCAAATGGAACCCTGTCTGGTTCTTCGTGGTTGATTGATTTTAATATTCTTTCTCTTGAGTCCATGCAACTATTTTATTCAGATTTAAAAGATACAGGTTTCATTTCGGGTGAAACGAGATGGATAACCAACAGTCCGACCAGATATCCAAATGCCGCAATTACAAATGGAAACACATAACCGTCGGTACCCGATTCGTTTAAAGCATATCCAATCAGTAAAGCAGTTACCATTCCTGCCAGCGAGCTGATCGTGGTGGAAAATCCGATGACTGAACCAACAATTTTCTTTGGAAACAAGTCGGACGCCACGGTAAAAATATTGGCTGACCACGAATTATGAGCAGCTGCGGCCAAAGCAATCAATCCAACACACACGGGCAACGAATTGATAAACGGAACAAGCATCACGGGCAGCACAAGCAATGCAGTACCTAACATGGTGATTTTACGTGCAAAATTGGCTGATTTTCCCTTTTTCAGCAATGCCGACGATATGGCTCCCCCGGCCATGCCACCACTCCATGCCACAATGTAAATGATTATCAGGGGCAGGGCAAGACCTTTTAGTTCAATGCCAAACCGTGCGTTTAAAAACTTTGCTCCCCAGAAAAGATAAAAATACCACACCGGGTCGGCAAAAAGTTTACCCAGCGCAACTACCCATGTCTGCGGGTATTTTATAAGCTCTTTCAATGGAACTTTTACTTTTTCGAGGTCAGTGGAACCACTCTTGATGTATTCAATTTCGGCGGAATTTACAAACCGGCTTTCGTTTGGAGGCCGGTACAAAAATAGCCACAATACCAGCCAGATTGCGCTCAACAACAGCGATAACACAAAAACATACTGCCACGACACAAAAAAGTACAGCACAACAGGAATCAGTAATGGCGCAAGTACCTGACCAATGTTCGACCCTCCGTTAAACACCCCGGTAGCAAAAGCTCTCTCTCTTTGCGGAAACCACGTGGCAACCGTTTTTATACTGGCCGGGAAATTTGCTGATTGACCGATACCCAAGCCAAGACGTGCAATGGCAAAACCAAGCCAACCCCGGGCGGCAGCATGCGATAAACTCGCCAGCGCCCATACAATTACTGCCAACGAAAAACCAAGCCGGGTCCCTATCCGATCGATTACAAAACCAACGAACAACGGGCCGATGGCATAGGTAAGTTGAAAAGCAAAAACAACATACCCGTATTCCTGCTCGCTCCAGCCAATTTCTTTTGTAATATAAGGCGCCAGTATGCCTAATATTACACGGTCGAAATAAACAATGGTTGTTGAAAAAAACAACAGCGCAACAATTACCCAGCGAAAATTGGTCTTTTTATTTATTAGTTCTGTTGACATCAGGAAGAATGCTTTCAATTCATACTATAATAATTTGTTTTTTAAAGGTAGTATGGAACTCCCCCGACAAGTCGGGGTTCGTTTCATTTTACAAAAAGGGTCATTTTATCGAACGGAACACAAACAATCAGAAAATCTATTT
>CAIRSO010000607.1 GCA_903881215.1 uncultured Bacteroidia bacterium | reverse complement strand
CACATCTCCTTCAGTGAAAATCAAGGAGGGTTTTGGGTGATCGATGACCTTTTGGTCGCGCTTTAATGCCACCAGGGTAACACCGTAAAGCTGCCTTAGCTGACTTTCGATGAGTGTTTTTCCAATTATTGGTGCACCTTTTAATACCTCCAAAGGTACGATCTCCACATCTGGAATGTCTTTCGAAATATTGAACCTGGTGTTGCTTGCCTCTTCCAGGAAAATTCCATAATGATCACTGCGGATTTGATCTATGGCAAGGTCAATCTCTTTTCTGGGTAAAAGAAAATTAGCCATCACTCTTTCGAAGAGATCGATGGCAGTCTCAAATTCTTCCGGGATAACCTGTGTAGCCCCGATTTTGTAAAGCGCCTCGATATCTTCAATATGGCGGGTTCGGACCACAATGGAAGCATGTTTGTTGAGTTGCCTGACTTTATCGATGATCACTTTCAAAACATCCAGTTTCCCGATTGAAATCACAACAATGTGTGCTTTGCCAACAGAAGCCTTTTCAAGAATAGGGATATTGAACGCATCCCCGTAAACAACAGTTTCACCTCTTGCCTGTCTCTGCCGGGCAATTTCAGGATCGAAAACAATGGATACATATGGCAGACTATAGTATTTCGCCATTTTGGAAAGATTCTGCGCCCTTGAATCTTTGCCAATGAGAACCAGATGGTTCTGAAGCACCGGAATGTCAATTTGCTTAAGAGGGAAGAGGCCTTCTATCATCCATTTTGGGATAGGAAGTCTGAGTAACAGTCCTGAGATCCTGGAACCCAGCTGGATAATAAAAGGAGATATTGACATTGTAATAACAGCGACAGCCAAAAACATCTGGTAGAAATAGTCGTCAAGAATGGAGATATCTTTCCCGGTCTTGGCCAATATGAAAGAGAACTCACCTACCTGACTAAGTGCCACACCAACCAATACGGTTCCTTTAAAAGTATGTCCAAGCAGAAAGGCCGTTAATGCACCTATAAGAAATTTAAGTAGTAACACTACTCCTACAATTGCCATAATGGTCGTAAAATGTTCGGCTACAAAATTCAGATCGAGCAACATTCCGATGGAGACAAAAAAGAAGCTCGTAAAGGTGTCACGGAAGGTGATCAGGTTACCAAATGCATCGTGGCTGTATTCTGATTCTGAAATCATCAGGCCTGCCAAAAAGGCTCCAAATGCGAGTGGCATGCCCATTTGGTAGGTCATAAGTGCCACGGAGAGACAGATAAGCAGCACAATCATCATGAAAAGCTCCTGATTACGCGTCATTGCAATTTTGTGGAGGAGCTTTGGCATCAGCCACCGATTCCCTACATACAGAAATCCGATGATGAAGACTGATTTTATGGCTAGTAGGAAGAGCTGAGAACCGTAGTTGATGTCACCACCAGCAAGAAACGGAGTAAACAACATCAGGGGTACCAAAACGACGTCCTGAAAGATGAGGATTCCAAGTACTGTCCTGCCATAGTTGGAAGTGATTTCAGACCGATCCTGTAATATTTTCAGAACGATGGCAGTACTGCTCAGCGCAGTGAGAAATCCAACGAAAAGGGCAGCTTTCCAGTTCAGCTCGTAGGCGTGGGCAAGCATGGTTGTGACCAGGGTAGTGAGTGAAAGTTGAAGGAAGCCTCCTAAAAATACCCTGCGTCTTATTTTGAACAGGTGGTTGAGCGAGAACTCCATTCCAATCATAAACAGCAGCAAAACGACACCAATCTCTGCCATCAGTTCAATTTCCTGTGGAGCCTTGATGATTCCCATCAGCTTTGGCCCAACCAGTACCCCTGTCAGCAAATAGCCAATAATGGTTGGAACTTTAATCCGGGTAAACAAGAAGTTCACCAGGGATGAAAGTGCAAAGATGATGACGATGTCTTTTAAAACGGATAGTTCCATACTTGTAGAAGGATAAAGGATAAAGTTAAAAGGATAAAGTAAGGGACTCCGAAAATATGTTCTTCAAGACATT
>CAIRSO010000606.1 GCA_903881215.1 uncultured Bacteroidia bacterium | reverse complement strand
TCCTTGTCCAAAGGAGGTTAAAGATGTTAATGCTGTGAAAGCCGCAAATAGCAGAATTGTTATATATCTCAACATCATTATCGCTCCCAATAATATTTTAAGGTTAAATTATTTCCTGGAGGCTAAAATCTTTCTAACCCTAATGGAAAGTTCACCCAAACTAAAAGGTTTGACCATATAATCATCGGCACCCAATTCAAAGGCCTTCAAAACAGTCTCCTCCGCTCCTGCAGCAGACAAGACCAGGATTGGAAGATCGATTTTCATTTCAGATCTTACCGAAGAAATGATCTCATGGCCACTTATATAAGGCATGAACAAATCCGTGATAAGCAAATCAAAGGTGCCACTTTGCAGACATTCCATGCACTCTTTTCCATCAACGGCTTTAACAACCTCATAACCATCCCTTTGCAGTTTAAAAACAACAGTATCCTGGATGAGTTTATTGTCTTCAGCAACTAAGATTCTTTTCATCGTCATATTTTAGCCCTTTGGGGAGTATTCATTCGATATCATGCTTATTAATCCGCCAGCTAGAGAACAGAATCCGCTTTGCATAAAATCATCACTTTTGATGAGTAAGACGGTGCTAATTTCAAAGCAATAAATATAAACATAATAAAATAAATGTTAGCAATCATACGGGCATCGAAATGTTGGATTTGTGCATCTTGACTTTGTTCTGATACATTGCATTTTATTTTTGTCTAACCATTGACTGTAAATTATTGTTCAATTGAGAAGACGCTAGCATAGGTTCTGTTAACTTTGAATTGAAGAGTCTATGATTATTGAATATATTTAACTGATAAAACATTCACGGAATTAATTAATAAATGCCACTTCTATCCCGCTATTATCCTGCAAGTTATACAGATGAACAATACCAAATAGAAAAGCATATTGGTTGGTATTCACTCTTTGTATCCACGGTACTCGTGGCAATGCTGTGGTTTATTAAACTGATGGAATATGAATATGGTTTCGATTTTTCAAATTGGGGCCTGCTTCCCAGAGATATTAAAGGCTTGAGAGGAATTCTCTTCTCACCAATGATTCATGGAAATTTTGAACACTTGGCTGCGAATACTTTCCCATTGATGGTTCTCACATTTTCTTTGTTTTTCTTCTACCGGAAATCCCCTTTTACGATTTTTGGGCTGATTTACCTCTTTTCGGGAATTTTTCTTTGGTTGGGAGGCCGGGAAGCATTGCACATCGGAGCGAGTGGCATTATTTATGGTTTGGCTGCTTTCCTTTTTTTAAGCGGCGTTTTAAGCCGGCATACTGGATTGCTGACTATCTCACTTGTTGTCGCACTGCTCTACGGCGGATTGTTTTGGGGTATCTTTCCGATCAAACCCGAAATCTCATGGGAGGGTCATTTGTGGGGTGCCATTTCTGGCTTGGCGCTTGCCCTTCTCTTCAGAACTCCGGCTCCCATTGAACAGGTTGTTCAGTCTGAGGACGAAGATGACGCTAATGATGATGGCGAATGGAAGGAAGCTCAGTTGGAACCTGAAGAACCTGAGGAATAAATTTTTACCCCTTTT
>CAIRSO010000605.1 GCA_903881215.1 uncultured Bacteroidia bacterium | reverse complement strand
CCCGACTTGTTCACTTTCCTATTTTCTAATTGACCTTTGGATGACTTTCAGTAAAAATGACCTATTAACATTGAAACAAGGGTGGAATGGAATTGATAATTTTAATGAGCAACAACTGAAAGATTTCAAATTACAAATCAAATTCTGCAAAGGCATAGATGTTTAAAACTGAATACATAAACGAATTAATCTCTGGCCAACTTTCAAATGATGGCTATAAACACTTTGTAAGTGTTGTATCAGGTTTTGTGCGAAAGTATAATTGGCCTAAATCAATTATTGTAAGCAGTGAAATAAGTTTAAGGGAGGTTCTATAAATTAATATTTTGATATTCAGATATTTAATACTATCTTAGCATTACTGAATACAAAGTTAGAGATTCTATGAGCAACATTTACAAATCACAGGGAAAAAAGAGTTTGTTCGATGAACATTTCTCAGCCACACATCTTTCCACCATGGGCAATCCATTGGAATCAATTAGTAAAGTGATTGATTTTGAAATATTTAGGTCAACTCTTGAAGCCAGACTTCTGAATACATCAAAGAAGAGCAATGCAGGAGCCAAACCATTTGATGTTGTGATGATGTTCAAGATTCTGATACTTCAACGCTATTACAGCCTTGGTGATAGACAAGTTGAATATCAAATAGTTGACCGTACAAGTTTCAAGAAATTCTTAGGACTTGAGACTGGGGATAAAGTTCCGGATGAGAAGACCGTTTGGTCATTCCGTGAGCGGCTCACCCAGTCAGGCACTGTCGAAGATTTATTTGAGCTGTTTGTTTTTCATTTGGATCAAAAGGGTTTGATTTTCAATGAAGGCCAGATCATTGATGCCAGTTTTACCGAGATTCCCCGCCAGCGTAATACACGTGAAGAAAACAAGATTATCAAAGACGAAAGTGGCGATGACCTTTGGAATGACCAACCCAACAAGAAGTGCCATAAAGATATTGATGCCCGTTGGACCAAGAAGAATGGCGATACATTCTACGGTTACAAAAACCATGTTAAAGTTGATGCTAAAAGCAAAATTATTGGAACATATTATGTGACAGATGCTTCCGTGCACGATTCACAAGTATTGGACTCTTTGCTTACTGAAAAAGACAAGGATCAGGAGCTTTATGCCGACAGTGCTTATACCGGAGAAGAACAGGAAAATACTGTTTCAGAATACAGAATGATAAACAAGATTCACGAAAAGGGATACAAAAACAAACCACTCACAGAAGAACAAATTGCAAACAATAATTTGAAATCAAAGACAAGGGTACGAGTTGAACACATTTTTGGATTTATGGAGCGGAGCATGAACGGTATGTATATCTGGTCGGTCGGAATGCCCAGGGCTACTGCGATAATTGGACTAATGAACCTGACTTACAATATTTTTAGGTACGAACAATTGATGAGATAATAAAACGCTTTGAATATCAATACAATAAAAGAAGCTAAAACAAATAAAATAATGCAATCAAACGAAATAGGGGCCGTTCTTTTTAGCGTTTTTCGATTAAAAGATATAATTGCAAAAAATAGTTGATAAAACTATTGTCAAAGTCATATAGAATAACGGTTTCAGTTGTATAAATTGAAACCGTTTTCAATTTTAAAAATATGAATAAAAAAAGTGTTGGGTTTGT
>CAIRSO010000604.1 GCA_903881215.1 uncultured Bacteroidia bacterium | reverse complement strand
TATAATAGGTATACAAATTACCAGATGCATCAATTCTTAAGCCTTGCAGGGGCTTTTCGGCAGGAATAGTTGCCCATGCCTTTGTTATATTCTGCGCGTTTAGAACAGTTGAAACGCCAAAAAGCAACAACAGAATGCAGGCAATTTTTCGTACACCTGAAAAGCTTTTTGTAATGGCCTTCAAAAAGGCAGACGAATGGGTGGAGGTTGGGTGGGAGTTTTTCATGGGATTATTTGATAATGTGCTAATGTGAAAATTGGAAACTGGATCGTCATATACAGTCAATCGCTAATTAGAATTAATTGTTTGATAACCGGGAAAGCCATAAATAACACTTTCATTTATTGCGCGAAAGAATGAATTTTGGAAATAGTATCCAAAATAAGGTTGTCCAACAAAATGCATTCGGGGATGTAAAAATCTTGACAAAAGGTATTCTTTGCCTACCGGATTTAAGCAAAACGCTTATTTAATGAGGATTTGGGTTGCCTTCACTTATTTCTGTTGACAGGATCTTTTATTGTGGTCTGTTCCATTCGGCGAAGTGGGGCGAACGATTGGCAATGGCTGTTGGCTGGGTTTGGGGCACAGGCACAGTTTTCCTGGTTGATTTTTGTCGTCACAAAAAGTAACCAAAAAGGACTTGCAACTTCTTTTGCTCTTGCAGCGAAACGTGAGCCGAAACATTGGAGAAGAAATTCAAGGTCTCATCTCCTCAAGAATTGCAGCTTATATTTCTATTTTGCAGCAGAAATAGTGCATTTTAGAAATAAAATAAAATTAATTGAAAGAGGCAGTGGAATGGTAATATTTGGCTTAGGCGTTTAATCAATCCTGGTGCTCATGATACTTCTGCGATAGGTAGATGGCTGCATCCCAATCTGTTGCTCGAAGACGGTATAGAAACTCTGTCTCGAACCAAATCCGGATTCATCGGCAATGGCCTCGATCTTGTAGTTCTGGTATTTGGGATCCCCCAGTCTTTGTTGCGACTCACTGATCCTAAATTGGTTGACATAGGTTGCAAAATTAACCCCCTCATATTTTTTGAACAAATTGCCCAGTATTCTGGAGGAGATGTTCACACGTGCCGATATATCCTCAATCTTAAGTTTGGAATTCAGGTAAGGCTTCTCCTCCTGGAAGTATCGTCTGATTTCTTCCATCAGAAGCGCTTCGGTCTTCACAGTCAACCCGTCCTCCAGTTCTGGATCAGGGGAAACACGACTATTCTGAGTTGCCTTCATCCGCTCAAAAGCCTCATTCTCTTCCTTGTATTTTCGAATAAGGACGGCATAAGCGATATTCTTCTCGCGGTAAAGCCGATTGCGCTGCCACCACAGAAAAATGACTATAAGAAGTACCAGCGAGAGCCCCAGCAGGAGTTTAAAGCGGAGATCAGACACCTGCTCAAGATTTTTGATAGCTGCCTCTTTCTTCTCCGACTCGTATTTCTTCTCCAGATCAAGAAGGGCCAACTGTTTCTCCTTTGACTGAAGAGAATCCTTGGCACTCACAATCTCCTGTAACGTCTGAAAGGCCTTTTGAAAATCGTTCTTTTTTTGGTAATAGGACAAAAGATTGTGCTTGCTGTTCATAGAAACATGCGTCATTCCCAATGAATCGGCCATATGGATGGCTAGCTTCCTCTGGATTATTGCGGCCTCCGGGTCACCTTTCTGATTATAAACATCTGCAAGTCCCTCACGGGCTTTCAGTACACCTTCCAGGTTTTTATGGACCAGGCAACTATCCAGTATGTTCTTGAAAACCAATTCAGCATGTTGGTAATTATTTTTAATCAGGTCAACCTGTGCAATATTATATTCCACTTTCATCCGGACCAAATATGGAGCCTCCTTCGGAAGGATGGCCAACGCCTGATTGCAATAGCTCAAGGCTTTATCGGGATCTTTTTTGAATGAAAGATACAAGATACCGATATTCATCAGCGTGGAAGAGGTGATAATTGGATTTCCATATTTCTTGGCACCTTCATAGGCCAGATTAAAGTATTTGAGCGCCTCATCTGCACTCTTGGTTGCCCTGAAGGCATTACCAATGTTGTTGCAAACTCCGATCAATCCACGAACACTGTCCAGTTTTGTAAATATTTCATACGCCTGAAATAAGGGTGCCTGGGCTTTTGGAATATCTCCTTTTTGACAAAGGATCGCGCCGTAAGAGGCACAAGCCTGCGCTTGTTCATACTCCATTTTATGAAACCGGAAAGTCGTTATTGCCTCGGGCAAATACTCTTCCAACTTTTGCCTCTTGCTGAAATCGATATCCCCTTTGATCAACAGCAGAGATTGCGCCATGGCAATGGAATCGGGAATCTGCGCTGCTATCTGGCGGATTTGTTCCATGACGCTCATGACAGAATCCATATTCTTTTGTTTCGCAAATGCCGATTGCCGGAGTTGCAAAATTTCTAAAAGCCCTTTCTTCGGGATATTGGACTCAGCAGCTTGAGCGATAAGATTATTGGTTATCAGGATGGTACTATCGGTATGGCTATTTAAATAGTTTTGGGCCTGGCGGTAACGCTGCATCCACTCCTTCGGCTGTTTGCCGGTGGTGCAGGAGAGAATTCCAAAAATTAAAATTAAATATCCCCAAAAGATTATATATCTCATAGACTTGACGTAATCAGGCTATTACAAATATAGCTTCATTTCAAAATTGTCTGCAAATTTTGGAGAAATGCCGTACTTCTCAGTTTTTAACCTCCTTAAAAACAGGTACATCTTTGTCTACAGGCAAAGAGCCATGACCGTTTTTCCCCACCTGTTCTGAACCACTATAAGAGTATACATTCTTAATGAACAGTCCCTTGATCTTGTCCAGTGTCGAATCGGTTGATAATTTAGTCACTGCATCTATGTTCTGCAACAGCTCCCTGATGGTTTCAAATATCTCATTATTTGGAACTTGTATCAGACAATTTAGATCACAACTGTCTTCATTCTGAAATAATTTGGTGTACACCTTCCCTGTAATTTTTGCATTGCCATTGCACTCAACTTTCCCTGTGCAGAAAATATTCCCTTCAAAAGTGCCGCTAATAATTAACTCTGAGCATATTATATCACCCTTAACGGTGGAGTTACTATCAATGATTACTTTCTGTGTTGATAGAAGGGTGCCGTAAAAATCACTCTCGATCTTGAACGATTTCCTGGTTTTTATATATCCTTCCAGGATGCTCTCTTCGGGAATTAAAATTGGAATTCCGTTGTCCCTTCCAGGTGTCGAATTGTTCATTATTGCCATGATAAATAAATTAGGTTTTATGTGATAAAATTAATAAACCAAAATAATAACAATGCTT
>CAIRSO010000603.1 GCA_903881215.1 uncultured Bacteroidia bacterium | reverse complement strand
TAGAGATGAAGTGCCGTGATTGGCAACTATCCAGTGAGGAAACCTCTAAATTGTCTGCGTATCTGCTAAAAGAAGGGTTTATAAACCATGAGCGCTATGCCATTTGCTTTGTAAACGATAAGTTTAAGTTTAACAAATGGGGGAAAGTCAAATTGGCTTATTCATTGAGGCAGAAAAAACTGGAAGAAAAGTACATCAGAAAGGCATTGTCGGGGATTCCTGATGAAGCCTACCGAAAGGTGTTGCAAGACTTAATCTCAGCGAAAGCGAAAACCCTCAAAGAAAAGGATCCGTATAGTTTCCGTTATAAATTGATAGCTTTTGTCCAAAGCCGCGGATTTGAACCTGACGAAGCGATCAGGATGATAGAGCGGTTAAAATTTCTACCTTTGTAAAAATTTTAACCGCAACAGCAATGATTTTGAAGGAGCAACTCAAAGAGCTTGTTGAGCGCCGGGATGCGCTGAGGAGGTATCTTTGACATCGATAGCAAATTAATCCGAGTAGAAGAAGAGGAATTGAAAACCCAGGATCCGGATTTCTGGAACAATCCAAAAGAGGCCGAGAACCACATGCGGCTGATTCGTACCATCAAACAGTGGACCGATGGTTTCAACTCTGTTGATACCCTTGTAGAAGAGTTGCAGGTTATTTTCGAATTCAGTGAGGCCGGAGAGGCAACTGATGCGGAAGTGGAGGCGCATTTTAAAGAAGCCCGTACTGCCATTGAGGACTTGGAAACCAGAAACATGCTGAGGCGGGAAGAGGACCGACTAGGGGCAGTACTTAAAATAAATGCCGGAGCAGGTGGTACAGAATCAAACGATTGGGCTGATATGCTGATGCGAATGTATCTACGCTGGGCAGAAAAGCACAAATATACTGTTCGGGAAGCCAGCTTTTTACCAGGGGAAGATGTCGGAGTAAAAAGTGTTACTTTGGAAATCGAAGGTGATTTTGCCTACGGATATCTCAAAAGTGAAAACGGAGTGCATCGCCTTGTTCGAATTTCTCCTTTTAATGCCCAAGGCAAACGGCAAACTTCTTTTACCTCTGTTTTCGTTTCCCCACTGGTGGATGATACCATTGAAATTGAGGTCAATCCCGGCGATATTTCCTGGGATACTTTTAGATCTGGCGGTGCCGGCGGACAAAATGTTAACAAAGTGGAGACCGGTGTACGTCTAAAACATGCTCCTTCAGGTATTATTATCGAAAATACCGAATCACGTTCACAGCTTCAAAACAAGGAGAATGCTATCAGGCTGTTAAAATCGCAATTGTATGCGCTGGAGTTGCAGCGACGTCTGGAAGCACAGACCAAACTCGAAGCAACAAAAATGAAGATCGAATGGGGCTCGCAGATTCGTTCTTATGTGATGCAGCCATATAAACTGGTCAAAGACAACCGCACAGATTTCGAGACTTCGAATGTTCAAGGGGTCATGGATGGGGATATTGATGGTTTCATAAAAGCTTTTTTGATGGAGTTTTCCGAAAGTCAGAAAGAGTAAAAATATTAAACAGAAAACCCGCCTAGGCGGGT
>CAIRSO010000602.1 GCA_903881215.1 uncultured Bacteroidia bacterium | reverse complement strand
TGTCTCAAGTCTCATCTCTCATGTCTCAGATTTACTATTTTTGTCTGATAAATTCCTGGATCAGACTACACATGAAACGTATCCTGCTGGCTATCATTCTCTTAACATCAAGCTTCTCCACATTTTCTCAGCTTAACACAGACCATTATTTTTACATTGCGAGAAGCAGGATCTATTTTGGTAACTATGTCAGTGCGATTGAGAACTTCAACATTGTCATAAAATTAAAGCCCTACCTGCCTGAACCCTATTTTTACAGGGGTATGGCCAAACTCTACATTGACGATTTTCGTGGTGCCAAGTCTGATTTTGACAAGGCCATTGAAATAAAACCATACTATCCGGAAGCCTTTATGTATCGCGGTATGGCAAATTATGAAATGAAAAATTTCAAGGAATCTCTTACCGACTACTCCAATGCCTTGGAATACAATAGGGAAGATCCTAATATTTTCAACAACAGAGGGATTACGAAGATTGCCATGGAAGATTTTGATGGAGCCATTGCCGATTACACCAGATCAATTGAACTAAAACCTGGCAGTGCCAATACTTTTTTGAACCGTAGCTCCGCCAAACAAATGAAAGGTGATCTTGACGGAGCCATTAAAGATTGCGACGCTGCCATCAGAATTCGCCCACACTTTTCAAGCGCTTATCTGGTCAGAGGCATAGCAAAATTTGAAAGAAAGGATTTTGCCGGTGCCTTGAAAGATTACGATTTGTGTATCCGGCTTGATCCGAAAACCTCCCAGGCATATGTTAACAGGGGAATTGTTAAACATCAGCTAAACGACCTAAAAGGAGCCATCCGTGATTATGATATGGCATTACAATTTGATCCGAATCTTGCAGCTGCCTGGTTAAACAGAGGCATTGCCAAAGAATCCCTGAAGATTCCCGGATCTGAAAAAGATTTGGCTATGGCTGCCGAATTGGATCCAAAATTTGCAGCTTTCAAAAAACGTCTGGATGTAGAGGAAGAAAAGGAAAGGCAAAGACGCCAATATGGTTTCGTTTTACCAAACCCTGGTCAAAACCCTAATCAAACACAGAAAACCCAGCAGACTCAAAATAATCAGCAGGCCCAAAATAACCAAATTGCACAAAACAATCAGCAGGCAAATGCCCAAACTGGACAGACAACCAATTCTGGCAACAATCCAACCGCTGCACAAAACAACACGATCCCATCAGCTTCAGATACCACAGCCTATAAGCAAGAGAGCAAGAGCGGTCCGGTGACCCAGAATCGCAAGAGAAGAAATATCGTGGTAGCCGATGATGGGAAAATAACGGAAACTGATATCAAGGATGGAATGGTCCAAAACAAAAATGTAAAAATTGTGATGCAACCAGATTTTATCATTTCCGTTTTCAACAAAGATTCGGTGGATTACAACAGGCTGCAATATTACAACATGGAAATCGAAACGCTTAACAACAAAAACAACAATGATCCTTTCCTGATCATTTCAAATAAACCTTTTGCGTACCAATCCATTCACCGGGAGACATTTAAGAACTTATTGGAAAATTGGAACAATCAGGTTTTAACCAACAAGAAAAACTCAGAGGCGTATCTTAACAGGGGAATTATTTTAGAACAATCTGAAAATTTCAATGGTGCCATCAGGGATTTTACCAAAGCTGTTGATGCGGATAACCGAAATCTACTAGCCTATTTTTGCAGGGCCAATTCCAGGGCAAAAATGGTTGATGTGATCCGCTCACAAGGTTCATTGCCCGAACCAGAGATTCTTAATATGACAGGTGGCAAAACCACCATCGAAAGCAAAAAAGAAGAAATTAAAATTCTTGATTATGAGGATATTATCAAGGATTATGAATCCATTCTTTACATGAATCCTAATTTTATTTTTGCCTGGTTCAACATGGCAAATACCAAGGTCAAAAAGCGCGATTATCTAAATGCCATCAGTGATTATTCCAAAGCCATCTCGTTGGAACCTGATTTTGGGGAAGCCTACTTTAACCGTGGACTTACCCGCATTTATATGAATGACCTTGAAGGTGGTGCCCTGGATTTAAGCCGAGCAGGCGAATTGGGTCTTACGGAAGCTTACAATGTTATTAAAAGATATTGCAACTGATCCACTATGTCGAACCAACCTCTCGCAGAAAGATTAAGGCCAGTTTCCCTTGATGATTACATCGGGCAGAAACACCTTGTTGGCGAAGGGGCTGTAATCCGCAAAATGATCTCAACAGGCCGGCTTTCCTCCTTTATTTTGTGGGGACCACCCGGTGTAGGCAAAACAACCCTTGCGAAAATCATTGCCAATTCACTGGACCGTCCCTTTTATAGTTTAAGTGCCATCAATTCGGGCGTTAAGGATATTCGTGATGTCATTGAAAAAGCCAAAAACAACCAGTTTTTCAGTGCCCGTAATCCAATCCTCTTTATTGATGAGATTCACCGGTTCAGCAAAGCTCAACAGGATTCACTTCTGGGAGCAGTAGAACAGGGTATTATTACTTTGATCGGAGCCACAACCGAGAATCCATCTTTCGAGGTCATCTCTCCCCTACTCTCACGATGTCAGGTTTATGTTCTTCAATCGCTCGAAAAAGAAGATTTGCTGATCTTGCTTGATCGTGCACTTCACTCTGACATCGAACTTTCACAAAAAAACATTATCGTCGAAGAAGTGGAAGCCCTTTTGCGCTTTTCGGGAGGTGATGCCAGAAAATTGTTAAACGTTCTCGAGCTGGTTTTGAATGCCTCAGGAGGAGATGAAATTGTGATCACCAATGAGCTGGTAACAGAAAAACTTCAGGAAAATCTGGCACTTTACGATAAAAACGGTGAGATGCATTATGATGTTATCTCAGCATTTATTAAAAGTATTCGTGGCGGAGACCCGGATGCGGCAGTCTATTACCTTGCCAGGATGCTTGAAGGAGGTGAGGATGTTAAATTTATCGCCAGACGTTTGCTGATCTTGTCTGCCGAAGATGTTGGATTGGCCAATCCAAATGCTTTGTTGCTGGCACAGAGCACTTTCGATGCTGTTCACAAGATTGGAATGCCCGAATCAAGAATCATTTTATCGGAATGCACCATCTATCTTGCCACCTCCCCAAAGAGTAATTCCATCTATTCGGCGATCGATGAAGCTTTGGCAGAAGTAAAGCTATCCGGGCATCTGCCTGTTCCCTTGCATCTGCGGAATGCGCCAACTAAACTGATGAAGCAGCTGGATTACGGCAAAGATTACAAATATGCGCACTCTTATGAAGGCAATTTTGTAGAACAGGAATTTCTCCCTAAAAAATTAAAAGGGAAACGATTCTATGTACCTCAGCAAAATCCGATTGAGGAAAAGATTCTGGAACGTTTAAAACTATGGTGGAAGAAACGTTACGAGTAAGAAAGTGCCTAAAGTGACTAAAGTGAACTAAAGTGACTAGAGTACTTCGCCTCAATATCAATTTGCTTGTTTAGCAGGTTCCTCCTATCTGCAAAAATTATTTGTCACCCTGCTCATTTTGATTGCTTTAACATATTTTAACTACTAAAATAGTTACACAACTAATAAAATAGTCTTAAATTTACTCTTGAAATATAAGCAGGCAATTCAAAAACAAAGAATCTGATAAAATTTCGAACAAATGATTAAAATCCTGAAAATCTTAGTTCTGCTTCTGATTCCATTTTCTTTGATGGCTCAACAGAATATTGATCGTCTGATTCAAGGAAGCGAATTTGACAGGGCATTGATTTTAATTGACAGTCTACTCCTTAACAATCAATCAGATCCTGCATTATTTATCAAAAAGGGAAGCGTTCTTCAAAAGAAATTCGAATATACCAAAGCTCTAAAAGTATTTGACCAGGCTTTACAACTGGATTCAGCCAATACAAGCGTCATCAATGAACTTGCCGATATAAACACCAGTTTGGGCAATTACCGTCAGGCTCTTCCCTATTACAAATCCTTGTATTCAAATGACACCCTCAATACAGTCAACGGGATTAGACTGGCAAAGGCCTATTTCAATATCAGAGCTTATCAGGAACCATTTCATATTCTGAATTCGCTCTATTTACGTGACAGCACAAATTTATATGTAAATAAACAGCTAGCCTTTTCAGCCCTTAGAACAGGGAATGATAGCCTGGCCATCGAACTATACAGCAGAGTAATTCCGCAAAATCCAACCGATCTGAATAACTACACCAACCTTGCCTCTTTGTACCAAAATCAGAATCTGTATGATCAAGCCGTTGAAACACTTGAAAGAGGATTATTGGTCTATCCTGAAGAGACCCTTCTGCTCAACAGACTGGGAGACCTGCATTATTCCAAAAGAATATACAAAAAAGCAATTGTACCTTACGAAATGCTTCTTGCAACTGGGGATTCCTTACCTGGTGTAATCAAAAATCTTGGGATCAGCTATTATTACGAGAAGGAGTTCAAAAAAGGGATCGAATTACTTGAAACGAGTCTGATGCTTGTTCCGAATGATCCGGTAGCCGGCCTTTATATAGGGCTATGTTACAAGAATCTGAAAGATAACAATCAGAGCCTCGCCTACCTTAATTTTGCCGCCAAAATTGGAATACCTTCTTATATGTCAGACATCTACAATCAATTGGGAAATATCTACACCGAAAAGAAAGCGTATGGGAAATCGGTTGAGCTGCTTAAAAAAGCCTATCAGCTGGATTCAACCAAAGTCGATATTCTATTTAAAATTGCCAACAACTATGATCTCTGGCTAACAAAAGACAAATCTCAGGCACTACGGTACTACAATGCCTATTTAAAATCGGATAAAGAGAAAAACGATTACCAACGGCAACTTACCAAATATGCATTGGAACGCAGACAAAAAATACGCAAGTAAAGTGCCCGACAATACTCCGGATAAAATTTAAATTTTATCAGCTGATATCCTGAATATCATAAGGTGTCGCCTGGTAAACATAGTAGTTCAGCCAATTCATAAACAACAGATTGGCATGTGAGCGCCAGCTCAAAATAGGTCTTTCTTCCGGATTATTTCCAGCGTAATAGCTTTTTGGAACATCTATTGGAAGTCCCTTTTCCACATCACGTTTGTACTCGCGATCCAAAGTTCTAAGGGAGTATTCGGGATGTCCGGTCACAAAAATCTGCCTGCCATTTTCAGCAATAGCCATATAAACCCCCGCCTGGTCTGAGACGGAAAGAATTTGTACATCCGGGATCATCTCAAAATCCTTGGCTTTCAATTCAGTGTGCCGCGAATGTGGTGCCTTGTAAACATCATCAAAACCTCTGAAGAGGGGAAGTTTCTTGTCCATCACCTTGTGATCAAAGACACCAAACATCTTTTTGTCAAGGGGATATTTTGGAATTCCGTAATGGTGATATAATCCAGCTTGTGAAGCCCAGCAGATAAACATTGTGGAGGTCACATTTTTATGTGCCCAATCAAAAATTTCGCAGATCTCCTCCCAATAGTCGACCTCTTCAAATGGTAGGTGTTCAACGGGAGCACCTGTAATGATCATTCCGTCAAATTTCTCCTTCTTGATCTGGTGATAGGTCTTATAAAAGGCATTCAGATGATCCTGAGAGGTGTTTTTTGGAGTATGCCCTTTGATCTGCAGAAAATCGATCTCAATCTGAAGCGGCGTATTCGATAGCAACCGAAGCAGGTCTGTTTCGGTTGCTATTTTAAGGGGCATCAAATTAAGAATGACAATCTTTAGCGGACGAATATCCTGATGTTCGGCTCGTGTCTGGTCGATTACAAAAATATTCTCTTCTCTCAGCAAATCGATGGCAGGTAGTCCATCCGGCAGATTCAAAGGCATAACTCAAAATTTTACTTGGTCAATAAATCAAAAATAGATTAAATCTTCGCCAAAGCTTGCTCAAAATCGGCAATAATATCATCAATATGTTCGATTCCTACTGAAACTCTTAACTGTGCAGGCAGCACTCCGGCTGATAGTTGCTCTTTTTCACTTAGTTGCGAATGTGTTGTGGCCGATGGCTGAATAATCAGTGTACGAACATCACCGACGTTGGCCAGATGACTAACAAGCTCAAGGCTGTTCACAAGCTCGATCGCATTTTCCTTGCTGCCTTTGAGTTCAAAAGAGAGAACTGCTCCGGCTCCCTTTTTCAGGTATTTGGTGGCAAGGGCATGATTTGGGTCTGATTTTAATCCTGGATAGGTCACTGCTTTTACTTTTGGATGATCCTGCAGCCACAATGCCAGTTTTTCGGTATTTTGAACATGTCGTTCGACCCTTAAAGAGAGCGTTTCAAGGCCCTGAATCAATTGAAAGGAGTTGAATGGTGAGATGGCCGGACCGTAATCGCGAAGCCCTTCTACCCTGGCGCGAATGATAAAGGCGATATTTCCAAAAGGACCATCCGTTCCAAAAACATCCCAGAATTTCAATCCGTGGTAACCTTCCGAAGGCTCAGTAAATCCGGGATATTTCCCGTTACCCCAATTGAAATTACCACCATCAACAATGACACCACCAATGGAAGTCCCATGACCGCCAATCCATTTTGTTGCCGATTCGACCACAACATGTGCGCCGTGTTCAAGTGGACGGAAAAGTGCACCACCGCATCCAAAAGTATTGTCAACAATCAATGGTAGGTCGTGCTTTTTCGCCAGCTCAGCGAATTTTTCAAAATCAGGAATATTGAAGCTTGGATTGCCAATGGTCTCAAGATAGATCGCTTTCGTTTTACCATCAATCAGCTTCTCGAAATTCGATGGATTGAGATCTTCTGCAAACCTGGCCTGAATACCAATATTTTTAAAGGTCACTTTGAACTGGTTGTGTGAGCCTCCATACAAATAAGGTGAAGTAACAAAATTATCACCGGCACCGGCAATGTTGGTAATCGCGATAAACTGTGCTGCATGACCCGAACTCACCGCAAGTGCAGCTACTCCGCCTTCCAGCGCAGCAATTCTCTTTTCAAACACATCGGTGGTAGGGTTCATCAACCTGGTATAGATGTTTCCAAACTCTTTGAGACCAAATAGGTTGGCCGCATGCTCTGAATTTTTAAAGACGTAGGAAGTGGTCTGATAAAGTGGGACTGCCCTGGATAAGGTCTCCTGATCAGGCGTATGGCCTGCATGGATTTGCAGTGTTTCAAATTTTTGTTTTTGTGTACTCATTGGATTGATTTTTAATTGTTTATTGTTTGAATTATAATTTTTCGAAGAATTCATGGTGGATTGCCCTGACGGCGGGAGTCCGGTCGGATGATTGGACAAGATAATAGCTGACAATTGGTGAAGCCCCTGAACAGCTCATCTTTACATTGATACTTTCCGAAGCAAGCGCAGTAAATATTCTGGCAGCAATTCCGAAATTGTCGGTAATACCATGACCTACTGCTGCAACGACCGAGATATCATCCTCAATTTGGAGCTTACCAACTGCAGATAACTCTATTGCACTTACTACAGCAAACGCATTTTGGAGGTCCTTTCTGGAAAGAAGGATATTTATAGAAATCTGGGAGGTCAAAACAGAACTAATGTTGATTCCGGCATTGTGAAGTGCAGTGGTAACTTTAGCCAAAATACCTGGTTTTAGTCCGACGCCGGGACCTTTTAATTTCAGTAATCCAAAATCGTCACTATAGGTAACACTTTTGACGACTCCGGTTTGAACTGATTTTTCGCGGCTGATGATGGTCAATGGTTTTTCTACCTCCAATGTTCCGTAAATGTTGAAAATGCGAATAGAAATATGAGGATCTGTCAGAGGTTCGACAGTTCTTGGATGCAAAATTTTTGCGCCAAAATAGGCTAGCTCAGCAGCTTCATTGTAGGACAATTTCTCGATCAGCACAGGATTGCTTACTAATTTGGGATCAGAACTTAGAAAGCCATTGACATCTTTCCAGATATCCAACGATGAGGCTCCTACGCATCTGGCAATGGCCGCCGCTGCATAATCACTACCTCCTCTGCCAAAAAGCGTTGTTTTTTGGTCCTGCGAAATACCGTAAAATCCAGGTACAACATAGATGATATCTTCATTTAGCGATTCTCGAACATGGCTTGTTGCAAGGTGAAAATCAGCGGATGCATTACCAAATTCGCCATCAGTAATCAAACCTATCGTTTCAGGAAATCCTAACTTAGCGTCAAGACCCTGTGAGTTCAATATCCCATTCAGGAAAATTGCCGATAGTCGTTCGCCATAGGACAACACATGATCTTCGAGTGCTTTTGAAGCATCTCCGGTAAGTGCGATCCCATGGAGAAAGTTCCTAAGTTCAACGAGTTGATCCTGGATCAATTTGATTGTTTCGGTTCTAAGGACCTGATCTTCTATAAAATACTCCACCGAACCTATCTTCAGATCATAGAGATATTGAATAGTCTTTGTGGCGACTTCTTCATCACGACGCGCTTTCTCCAGGGCTTCAACCAGATAGTTGGTCACACCATAGAAGGCTGAAACGACAATGATTAAAGGTTGATTATAATTTCTTACTACTTTAATGATGCGGTGAATCTCTTCATTGCTCCTAAGATTAGATCCACCGAATTTTACTACAATTTTCGGCATTGAATTTGATTTATATTTTTTTGGGGGAATGATGTCTTTTCAAAAAGTATCTGGAAAGCCTTCAAACAGGTTTACGCCCGTGAGAAGGCTATTGCATAAACATAGACATGGAGCGCAGTGATGAAGGTATGCCGGCAAACAAACAACATGGCTGCTGTACGTTTGCTACATTAAAAAAATATTTAATAACCAAGTAAATCATCCTGAGCGATTAATTTCTTACTGGTCGCAAACATATGAACTCAAATTTACAATTCCAAATATTTTTGAATCATTCTAAATAATTTTTTCATTTTTCTCAAAAATCTAAATCAAATGAGGCTTTAATTGTATTCAGTGATTTGGGATTTTGTGTAGATTTACAGGATAAAATAAAACCTCTCTATCATGAACAGATATTATCATTTTTTGTATATATTGCTGATATTCATTTACTTAAACTCATGTCAATCTGAAATACGAAGACCTGATGTTCAGATTGTTCCGCAACCCTCTACCCTGACAAACATGGAAGGGATATTTTCCATTGGCTCACAGACGAAGATACTGATCAACAGTGAAAATGGTGAAATGCATAATGTCACCAATGAATTAGTCAGACGCCTGGAGGAATTTTATCAGATCAAATGCAAGGTATCCTTCTCCGGTGCACCTGAAAAGAAATCCATTTTTATCAAGTTGAATACAGGATTGGCCATCTCGAAAGAGTCCTATAACCTTTTTGTATCAGCGAAAGGTATTCTATTGGAGTCTCCTTCGCCGAACGGACTTTTCTACGGCGTTCAAACACTTCTTCAACTAATGCCACCTCTTAGACAGGAATTGTCGGAAGTGGTTGTTCCGGCTGTAGAAATCAGGGATACACCTCGTTTTTCATGGAGAGGATTGCATCTGGATGTAGGCAGACATTTTATGCCCAAAGAGTTTATCCTCAAATATCTGGATTACATGGCCTTTCATAAATTCAATACTTTTCACTGGCATCTTACCGAGGATCAGGGTTGGAGAATTGAAATCAAGAAATATCCAAAACTGACAGAAATTGGTTCGGTTAGGAAAGAGACCCTGGTTGGCCATTATGGGAGTAAAGTTTATGACGGGACATCTGTTGGTGGTTTTTATACCCAGGAAGA
>CAIRSO010000601.1 GCA_903881215.1 uncultured Bacteroidia bacterium | reverse complement strand
GGTTTTAAGACCGGTATGATGACTGATAAAACCGGGTTATTTGTCATTGAAGATCTACCTGTAGGTGGTCCGTATACTGTTCGGATTACTTTTATCGGCTATTCGGCAAAAGTTATCAAAGGCTATCAATTGAATATGGGTGGTCATATTGTCCTTCCTGATGTAATTTTGAGTAGTCAATCCAAAGATCTTGATGAGGTTGTGGTAACCGGATTTACCTATAAATCATCCCGCGACCGCGTTGGGTCGGTGATGAGGATTGATTCAACCATGATGGCAAAGATACCCACTGCGTCGCGAAACTATCAGGACCTTGCACAGTTATCTCCCCTTACCCGGGGCACCAATATTGCAGGTGCGAAAGGCAACGCGAGAGGGCTTTTACTCGATGGCGTGTCAAACAGGATGCACATGTTTGGAACCACTGCTGAGGGTGCTTTCCCGGTATCGATGGAATCAATACGTGAGTTTGAAGTTGTGACAAACACCTATGGCGTAGCCGATGGCAGGGGAGGAGCAGGTGCCATCAAAGGGTTGACCAAATCAGGGACCAATGCGTTCCATGCCTCTGCATGGGGGTACTATTCAGGAGGATCACTTGCCGGGGTAACGGTAGTAAAAGATGCTGATGTGTATAAGAAGGGGAAAAAGGGTGAAAACGTAAATAGTCAGTACGGATTCAATTTCAGCGGACCAATCATCAAAGACAAACTCCATTTTTTTGCCAGTTTTGACCGCTTTATTCAGGATCAACCATGGCGTACCTACGATTTCGAAAGTGCAGGGGTTACCCTTGCTGACGGCGAAAATGCATTGGGCATTACAAAGTCAAACATGGATGCAGTGGTCGCTCAACTGCAAAATAATTTCGGTGTACCCAAGGTGCAACAATATGGAACCATGAATATTAAAAGGGAAACAGATAACATTTTTACCCGATTTGATTGGTTGCTAAACGATAAAAATCAATTAATGGTCCGATATAACTACCATATTTACCTGCAACCCGATAAAATGTTGGGTGGAGGCCTTTTTTCAACCCAGTACAAAGGAAACCAGCATGATCACAACTTGATGGTTAACCTCAAATCCAGGTTTAATTATAAAGTAAAGAATGATCTGAAGATCAATTATATGCAGTTCAAACGGACGGGAGACAATGTTTATCCGCGGGTTCCTGTCGGATGGGTCAAAGTCACTTCACTCCTTCCCAATGGGAGCAGCAAAGAGGTTAAAGTGGGTTTTGGAAACCAGTACTGGGCACCTGAAACAATTTCATCCAATGATTTCCAGTTGGTTGACAACCTTACCGTTGTGTCTGGCGGTATTCGGATGTTGTTTGGGGCTGACATTCAGTACAATAGGATCAATGACCTTTTGACGCACTACCAACAGGGTGAATTCGTTTACAACTCGCTTAATAATCTGGTGAATAACCTGCCTGATGAATACAACCGCAAAGTCCCAATGACCGCCGAGGCTGGACAATATGTTAATCCCAAAATCTTTACAGCTGGCCTGTATGGTGAAGCGACTTTCAATCCTACGAAAAACATTGAAATGACAGCTGGTTTACGTTGGGATGTAACTTATCTTCCTGTTAAGGCAAAATATGATGCTTTGCTTGAATCAGAACTGGGGATCCGAAGTGATGTAGCCCCATTGGATTTAAAGAATTTCCAGCCACGTTACAACCTTAACTGGGATATCAAAGGCGATGGAACGGATATCTTAAAATTTGGTTTTGGTTGGTTTATGAGCGAATTTACCTCCCAGGCTCTATCCTTTGCCCTGATCAACAATGCCGGTAACTTTAAGTCGGTTTCAGCAAGAAAATCTCTTGGTAATATGCCTGTTGCCAACTGGGTAAGCTATTATCAAAGCTTTGACAATGTTCCTGGCTACCAGAACTGGATCCAGCCAAGCGGCATAAATCTCTCTACGATACCTGATACGGAGCATCTTTTGGATAAGAACCTGAAAAATCCAATGACTTTTAAGACCCATCTGACTTACACTAAATTTATAGGGAATCATTTGGTACTGACAGTTGGAGGTTATTTCAATCAGACAAAAAACCAGTACATGATGGAAAACAAAAACATCAAAGACGCTCCCGAATTTTTTGTTGCAGCTGAAGGCAACAGGGGAGTATATGTGAGCCCCTCACTTATTGCAACCAATGGTCTGGCTGATTATACTTTCGCGAGAAAATCAACGCGATTTAATGAGGTGTTAATGTTTACGAATGCAGATTGGAAAAGTACAAGCTGGAATACCGTTATCGAGGCAGCTTATAAAATAAAAGATGGTGAGATCAGGGCCTCATATACGTATGGTAAATCCAAGGGAGGCGTGCGTTACAACTCCGGCAACCCGCAGGATATGTTTATTGCGACAACTTCGTACCAGAGTTATAAAAGCAATGCGGCAAACTGGATCGATGATGACGACATGCGCCATAAATTAATATTGACCGTTGTATCGCCTACTTACAAAGGATTCAGTGCCAGTTTGAACGCAATGTCCTACCAATGGGATCATTTTTACTCCAATGTAAACCGTGATCAGAATGGTGACCTTACTCCTTACAGTGTCAACGAAGATCTTTCATTCGTTTTCGATCCTGCTACCGCTCCGGCGGCAATCAAGAGTGACCTGCAATCTGTGTATGACAATACCAGTAAGCCATATCTTGACTACCTCAATGCAAACAAGGGGTCATTTGCCAGCTTTCAAGGCGGACTGCATCCATGGAAAAGCAAGATTGATCTTAGCCTGATGAAAACATTGTCACTTTATAAAAAGAATAAACTCGAAATTCGTGTCGACTTTTTCAACCTTCCAAATCTTCTCAACTACAAATGGGGAGGATATGATTATGTAAGTAACACACGTTTGTACCAGATTACCGCATTTAATAAGACTACTCAAACATATACTTACGCAGTTGATAAAGAGGCAGGAAAGCTTCGCTACACTGTCGGCGGGGATCAATTGTACCGTATCCAGTTTGGCGTGAAATATAGCTTTTAACGACATTTTTTGAGCTCTTGCACTGAGAGAATAAAAAGAATTGCTTCGGTCGATTTGTAGTTTAACCTTTCATTTATTGTAAGATGGCGAGAAAATTGTTAATTGGGTTATGTCTATTTTCCATTTTGTGCACCAATATTTATTCTCAAAACCCGCAGAAACAATTTTTGAAATGGGAGAAGGGATATCTTGATATTCATTTTATTAGCACGGGTGCAGGTAATTGCATTTTTTCAATGCTTCCTGATGGTACAACTTTACTCATTGATGCAGGAGAACTGGATCCAACTTCGCCAAGGGTGCTTTCCCCCAGAAATACAAGAAGGTATCCGGATTATTCAAAGCTTGGATTTCAGTGGCAGGCTGATTATATAAAGTCGGTTCTTCCAAACGGGGCGGCTTGTAAAATCGATTATGCATTGATAACTCATTATCATGATGATCATTTCGGTTCTTTCTATCCGGGTATGTCAAAATCATCGAAAGGAGATTACTATTTGTCTGGAATTACGGGTGTTGGAGATATCATTCCCATCAGAAACCTGCTAGACAGGGGATGCACTTATCCAATCGATTTGAAGAAAGCGGCAAAGGAAAAACCTGCTTCTTACCTGGCATTGGCCAATTATTGGAATTATATTGATTACAATGTGAAGCATAACGAGATGAGTCACTCGGAATTCATGGTTGGTTCAGACAAACAGATTGTGCTCCTTAATAACAAGGCAGCTTATCCTGATTTTAAAATCAGGGTGATCAATGCCAATGGGGTTGTCTGGGGTGGAGGCGGAAACTCACCGAATATTACAAGAATGCCTACACCCGAAGCTGTTATGAATGAAAAAAAACGTCCGGATGAAAACACCCTCTCTTGTGGTTTTATGATACAATATGGGAAGTTCAGGTTCTATACAGCAGCCGATATTCACGGCCCTCAACCTTCCTATTTTAACATGCCTGATTGGTATGATGTTGAAACGGTAGTCGCTCCTGTTGTTGGTGAGGTTGATGTTACAACTGCCAATCACCATGCCAATCGCGATGCGATGTCTGAATTTTACCTTAGCATTCTAAAGCCGCGTGTGATTATTCAGGAAGTATGGTCATCCGATCATCCGGGCCATGAAACACTGTTGCGCATGACCTCGAAATCTATATGGCCTGAAGAAAGGGATTTATTCGCAACCAATATGTTAGAGGCTAATAAGTTGGTAATAGGTGAACTTTTGGAGCGAAGTTATCAATGTACGCAGAGTCATATTGTTTTGCGCGTTAACCCCAATGGTGACAAATATTTTGTTTATACGCTTAATAACAACGATACCATAAGGGAAATCACCGGCGTTTACGGTCCTTACTATTCTAAGAAAAATCAAAATTAATCGCTTTATGAAACGAGCCATATCCGCCAGCTGGCGGATTGGCTCGTTCCATCTGGCAACTAAAAAACGAAACAATAAACAGATGAAAAATGCATTGTTACTAATGTCTGTGATCCTGTTTTGCTGGTCCTGCAATCAGCAAAAAACAGTAAAAATTGCAGAGCAGAAATCCTCCATCAACTATCAACTGATCGCACACAGGGGCGGGATTATCGAAGGTCGGTTCAATGAGTTTGATCCAAAATCCTTGCAGGCAGCCATTGACAGCGGCTACTGGATGCTTGAAGTTGATCTGCGTCCAACCATGGATAAGCATGTTATTTTGCAACACGATGCCAGCTTGAAACGAATTTATGGTGTCGATAACAGTCCTGAACTGATGACTTTATCGGAACTCAAGAAGTTGAAAGCCATTGGGAATGATTATGCTCCGATGACACTTGAAGAGGCATCTCAATTGTGCCAGGGAAAGGTGCGTTTCATGATTGATCTGAAACCACAGCTTTCTGCACCCTGGTTCTATGCCAGAGTTGATAGTATTCTTACAAAGTACAACATGCTGCATGATGCTTTGTTTATAAGAAATGACATTCAGTCTTCTTTTTCTGACGGCAAATTTGGTTTTAGAATGGCCGAGCTTGCTGAATTTTTAAAGCGAATGAAGAATGGGGAGCCTATCACCCAAAAATATTATCTCTTTGATCATGGTAATCGGTTAAACGCTGAAACAGTGCGTATATGCCAGAAAAATAATATTGAGGTTTGCGCTTCAGTTAATATCGGGCATTATGCTTTGGAACCGCACGAGCCAGGTGCCAGGCGAGACATCGAATATTTGAAAAAATGTGGAGTAACACTGTATCAAATAGATTCTGAATATGATAGCTATTTTGAAAAATAGAGTATTTAAAATTCATAAAACATTCCATCCTGAATAGCCACCTTCCTTCAGTGGATACTGCCCGGGAATGTATTAATGGTTCAATCAAAGCCGCTATTTATAACTCAACCCCTGACCACAATTGAATAGCGCATAACCCTTTCCTTCCAGATATCCGGGCACATCTTCTTTTTGATTGGTAACAGCCTCATCAGAAACAGGTGTGGAGAAAGGCATTTTCCCGGTAGGGTTGAACTTCCCTGTTACAACATCCAGAAGCGCATCGGGCGTAGTTCCAAATGTTGCCAAAACAGCCTTGATGTTGCTCTTGGTCTGGTTATTGTAAATTTCATTGATGACCCAAGGATTGGTGTAATTCATCACCAAAATTGTGGGCTTATTTGCCGAAAGTTTGTTCTCAAACATGCCACCAGGATAAATCTCCTTTTTACCCCAGTCAAAGTGGGAATCCTGTCCATCTTCGCCCGAACCACCACCCGGAAAGTGCTTGGTTGTTAATGCGACAGAACCGGCATTTAATTTTTTACCCTGAAAGCCAAGGATGATTTCCGTCATCATCTTAGCGACCCAATTGGCATCTTCGCCAAATGTTCCATTCACCCTTGACCATCTGGGCTCTGTGGAAAGATCGGCCATATACATATACCCTTTTCTCAATCCGACAGCCAACCCTTCTGCCTCTGCTTTTCTAGCACCAATCATTGAGACGGTGTTGATAAGCATAAAACCTGCGTTCTCCCAATTAAATGTTTAAAATGTAATTCATTTGGGTGATATTAAAATCACCGGAGAATAAAACTCGAAATTTATATTCATCCAGTTATTTGGATAATTAAATTAGTATGCTTACGTTTATAATCAAAAGTCCCTTATTTACATACTGTTAAGTAGAGCGCAATGAAAAACTCCGTCAAAATGAATGAAAAAAGTAGTTTCCCAGGCTATCTAACCAAAACCTTTTTTTTCTTAGTTTTTCTTGTTTTCAGCTGGAATTTGTCAGCACAGACTGAATCAACTTGTACCGCAGCAACTGGACTTGTGGTTAAAAGTGTTTGGACTAATTCAGTCAAAATTGGTTATATTCTTCCTGCAGGAATATCCAAAGCATACCTTGAAGTTGTAAAGAATACTGCTTCTGTCACGGATGCGACAGTCTGGACTTCCAAGGAAATTTTAATTTCATCGACCTACTCAGAGCTTGGAGAACTGGTTCCGGGAACAAAATATGTCTACCGGATCAAAACTATCTGTACCAACGGTACCGTAAAATATACCACGCCTGGAGATTTCATTACAACTTCAGCTACCACATCAACTTGTGCAGCTGCCACCAATGTTTCTGTGAGCAACATTACAGCCACTACCGTAAAAATAAATTTTAAGCTTCCGGCTGATGTTGTTACCGCATCACTCGAATTATTCGCACCCAATGCAACTACTGCGATATCCAAGCCAATTAACCCTCTTACAGCTACCAGCATTGAAAGGTTTGAATTAACCCCTTCCACCAGGTATACTTTCAAGATAAAGACTACCTGTACGAATAATGTAGTTAATTACTCAGCTATTGCCGATTTTACAACTGTTGCTGCAGCTCAGCCAACAACAGAAACTTGTTCTGCTGCTACCGGGCTTGTAGTAAAAAGCGTTGGCACCAACGGTGTTAAAATTGGCTATACACTACCAACTGGAATCGGAAGTGCTACGCTGCTCGTTGTCGCCGCAACCCCAACCCCTACCGATGCAACGGTCTGGCTCACCAAGGATATTGCTCTGGGATCAACTTACACTGAAAGAGGCGATCTTTTGCCATCGACCAAATATATTTTCAAAGTCAAAACAGGTTGTACAAATGGCACTTTAAAATATTCTTCCCTGGGTGATTTTACAACTTCGGCCACAACTTCAGCCATGCCACCATGCTCACCTGCAACAAGCGTTACAGTCAGCAATATTACTGCCAATACGGCAACTTTTAATTATACACTACCCTTGGGAATTGCCAGTGCAACACTTGAAGTCATACCAGCCAATTCAATTGCCTGGCTTACCAGAAATCTGGCAACAACTTCAACCTCATATATTCGCAATGAACTCGTGATTGCAACTAAATATTATTATAGGATTAGAACGGTTTGCAGCAATGGTACGGTTAGTTACACTCCGGAGGCTAACTTTTCCACTTCAGGCAATAAGAATGGTGAATTGACTTCTAATGATATATCTACACAATCATTGAATGATCTCACTGTTAACTGTTTTCCAAATCCTGCTACAAGTGGAATAACAGTAAATATTTTGGGAGGTAGCGGTCAGATGGTTAATTTGCAACTTTCAAATATATATGGGACGGTCGTTTATCAGAGTGAGTTTTCACAAAGTGAGATACAGAATATCAACGTTAGTGGCTATCCAAGAGGAATGTACGTTTTGAGAGTAAGTGTAGCAGGTAAGACAAATGCACTGAAAATTGTACTGAATTAACAACACTCTATTTATCACATTAGATAAAAGTCAATTTTATTTCGACGATCCAATCCGGCTGTTCTTGAAGTATCCGTTTATAAGAACGAATAATTGATCCTTATTTATGGGTTTCATTAGGTATTCATTGCATCCTGACATCAAAGCTTTTTCGCGGTAGCCCATTAATCCAAATGCTGATTGTGTAAAGATGATTACATTTTGGTCGTATTCCCTGATTTTCCTCGTTGCGTCATAACCATTCAAATCAGGCATTTTAATATCCATTAGAATCAAATCCAGATCAGGATTATTCCGGCTTATTTCTAACGCTTCTGATCCTGTCTTTGCGATCTGAATTTTATTGCTAAATGGTTTAAGTAATTTACTAAGTAGGATTACCGACAAGTTGTCATCGTCCACGATCAAAATTCTTAGGTCTAAAAATTCACTTTCTACTGCCGGAGATAAGGGAGTAATTTCCGGTTTCCTTTCCAGAATCGATGGACAAATATAAGGAATGGTAAAGTAGAAGGTCGATCCATTTGCCTCTGATTCATTTCCCGAATTGCTATCTATCCAAATTCTTCCACCAAGCATCTCGACATATGATTTTGAGATCGTTAATCCTAACCCTGCACCCTGAAATGCTTTTCTGTCTTCGATATCTGCCTGAATAAAACGATCAAAAATGGCTTCCTGCCTATTCTTGGGAATTCCGATACCTGTGTCTCTAACGTAAAATTGTAGAGAAAATTCATGAATTTTCTCTACAAGATCACACCCAATTTCGATTGAACCCTTATCAGTGTATTTGATGGCATTTTTAACCAGATTGGTTAGGATCGCGGTTACCTTCTCATGATCGGTTTGTACCATGGCCTCATCCGACCTAACTCTGTTTTTTATGGAAAAATTCAACCCCTTGGCATCCGTTTCGGGCTTGAAAAATGTATGGATAAAATCGATTAGCTCATTGATATTTGACACTTTCATCTCAACATTCATCAACCCTGCCTCGATTTTGGAGATGTCAACAATTTCATTGATGATATTAAGCATCCTTGCTCCACTCTTTTCGATGATATTGATGTATTCCTGTTGTTCAGCCCCTGAAAGATTGGGCTCCTTGAGAAGATCAGCAAAGCCTAAAATCCCGTTCATGGGTGTTCTGATTTCGTGGCTCATATTGGCCAGAAAAGCTGACTTGAGCCGGTCGCTTTCTTCGGCCTTTTCTTTGGCCGCAGACAATGCCTGCTCTGCCAGTTTGCGTTCTGTGATGTTGACATTAAAACCATACCATGTGACACTTCCGTCAGGCAATTTCTCAGGGGTAGATCTGGAATAAATCCATTGGGTTTCCTTTCCGGGAATTTGAACCCTGAATTCACAGGTAAAGTAAGTCAGGTGTTCGGCAGAATATTCAATATCGCTTATGACCCTGGTTGCATCTTCCGCGTGAATGACCCGGCCAATTGGAGAGAAATCATCAAGGACATCTTCAGGTGTGCATCCGAAAATGTTTCTGATACCTTCCGATGCGATGGGAACGAAATAGGTTCCATCAAGTCTCCTGGTGAATTGATAGATTAAGTCGGGCACATTTGCCGATAACTTTCTGAACTGTATGTCTTTTTCGCGAATCCTGTCTTCTTTCTCCTTTATCGCTTCACTAGCTTCGGTCTCTATTAGATGTCTAAAGCCAGTACCTGCAATAATTTCGATGAATCCTTTGATGAAGTCAAGGTACTTTGCCAGTTTCTCCTTAGTCCAAACAGGAACCTTAACAACGGCTTCAAGATAGGATTTTTCATCAAAACCATATTTCTTTGCCTGGCGTTTGAAGAATTCCAGGTCAGGTTCCTCATGGAAAAATTGGCCAGTGAAAAAATTGCCTAAATGGTGTCCATTAATGATTATTGGCGTGGCATTGTCCACCAGGCCATGCGGACATTGATAACTTACAGCAGGACTAGCTTCGTGAAGATGATCCAGGATAAAGCGATCACTTTTAATACACTCAATTTCGCATTGCGGATTTGTGCGGTGAAATTTTGTACAGATATCCTGCCAGGCAACAGCGGTAAGAATATTGCCTTCGTTGTCAATGATAGCTGACGGGAAAGAGTAAATAACATTTAATTTCTCCTGCAAATCCTGCAGCATGGGAATGTCAATCAGCTCGCTTAACTTATATGTCATGACTCTAAGAAGATAACGAATAAAGCGGAATGGTAAAAGTAAATTTACTACCTTCTCCTTCTTCGCTTTCTACCCAAATCGTTCCCCCATGTTTTTCAACGAAATCTTTGCATATAATCAGTCCAAGGCCTGAACTTGGTTCTCCATTGGTCCTAATGCGATTGGTATTTACATCCAGACGAAAAAGGTTATCGATAACAAATGTAATATTTTCACAAATAATTTTCAATTTTACTTGCCAAATTCGACTAAGGAAATTTAAAAATTGAAATAATTCCTTTCCGGAGCAGATTGGATAAAACAAGGTTAGAATGAAGAAAGGATGATCACTTATTTGATACTTCTTTTTCGAAAAACTGCCAAACCGGATCAGTAGGGACGGGAGCATTGATCTGAACCGGATCGAGGGTGACTGGGTGCACAAAACGAACAGTTCGGGCATGCAAATGGATCCCGCCATCTTTGTTGGATCTTGGGGATCCGTATTTTAAATCACCCTTGATATGTAAACCAATCGCAACTAGTTGTGCTCTGATCTGATGATGTCTGCCTGTATGAAGCTCAATCTCCAAAAGATGAAAACGTTCGGAGGAGCAGATATATTTATAGGTTAATGATGCTCTTTGAGAATCTTTTTGCTCCTGTCGGTAAGCAAAAGATTTGTTCTGCTTCTCGTTTCTGACCAGCCAGTGTTCAAGGGTGGCTTCCGCCGGTTCGGGCTTGACATCCACCACGGCCCAATAGGTCTTCCTGATCTCCCCTTCGTTCTTGAAAAGTTCATTCATCCTGGTGAGGGACTTGGAGGTTCGGGCAAACAATAGTACACCACTTGTGGGGCGATCCAACCGATGGGTTACACCTAAAAATACATTGCCGGGTTTGTGGTATTTGTTCTTTAAATAGCGCTTAACTTCCTCACCAACAGGACTATCTCCGGTCTTATCACCCTGCACAATATCGCCGCATCGCTTGTTGATTGCAATGAGGTGGTTGTCCTCAAAAAGAATCTCCAGCTTCATTCTTTCCATGCTGTTGTTTGTGCTTTGATTATTGTTAATGTGAAAATTGGGAAATGTGAAAATGTGAAGACTGCGTTTCAACATTTTCACATTTCCCAATTTTCAAATTTTCAAATTTCCTCAATCGTACTGTTCTTTTTCGTTCGGAAAGTCCTTCGATTTGACATCTTTGATATAATTCCCGACAGCGCCCTTGATCTCTGATGCCAGATTGGCGTAACGACGTAAGAATCTGGGAGAGAACTCCTGTGTGATACCAAGCATGTCGTGGATGACGAGCACCTGTCCGTCGACACCGCCGCCCGCACCAATGCCTATAATTGGAATTTTCAATTCTTTGGCCACTTTTGTTCCAAGTGAAGCAGGAATTTTCTCTAAAACAATGGCAAAACAACCCGCTTGCTCCAGCAATTTTGCATCGTTAAACAACTTATTTGCCTCCTCTTCCTCTTTGGCCCTAACCACATAGGTTCCATATCGGTTGATCGATTGTGGCATCAGACCGAGGTGTCCCATAACCGGGATCCCTGCAGACAATATCCGCTGAACGGATTCGATTACCTCGCTGCCACCTTCCAATTTTACTGCATCGGCATGTGTAATTTTCATGATCTTGATGGCAGAATTCAGCGCCTCCAGCGAATTTCCCTGATAGGTGCCAAATGGCATATCGACCACAACCAGGCATCGGGTAACCGCCTTGACAACGGATTTGCCATGGTAAATCATCTGATCCAGCGTAATTGGCAGGGTAGTTTCGTGTCCGGCCATGACATTGGCGGCTGAATCTCCTACCAGGATGACGTCAATGCCTGCCTGGTCGACCAGTTTGGCCATGCTGTAATCATAGGAAGTCAGCATCGAGATCTTTTCCCCATGAAGCTTCATCTCCGAAAGTACGTGGGTAGTTACCCTTTTGATCTCTTTGTGCACAGACATAGGTTCCGAATTTTTTTGGATGAAAATGCAAAGTTACCAAATGTAAATGTGAAAATTGGAAAATGTGGAAATGTGAAAATTAGCACTAGCTTAAGTATTTGAATTTCACTATTTAAGAACTCAATTAAATACAGTTCTATTCCCTTATCGCTCCTCTTCTAATTTTCACATTTACACATTTTCCAATTTTCACATTTCCACATTTTCCAATTTTCACATTTTATTAGCTCACCCTCACACTTTCAAGAATATCTTCTTCTGATATAGGAAGTAGAGAAACATCCATTCCAGTGCAATCCCGCCGAGGATAATAATCCAGTTGCCCAGCGCGGGCTCCAGAAATCCAAGGAAGAAGCTGGAGGCATCCCGGAAGTCAAAAATCCGGCTTGCCAGATAGATGGTGATGGAGTTCATTCCGATCACTTTAAAAAAGAGTATTTTATATTTTCCAATACCCCATAACCAGGTATTTACCCAGTCTTTTACATCAATGGTATAATAGAACAGGGAAAGTAACATAAAGCTGATCCCTGAAGTGAGCATATCGAATGGGACAGTCCAGGCAGCCTTGATGATGGGATAGAAAGTCGAAAGCAACAATGCCAATACGACCAGAGAGGCGCCTACAATGACCAGAATAGACGCTTTACGTGAGGAAACCGGTGTTCCATCGCGTAAGATACCTCCTGCCAGAGCACCCATCAATGTGACTGAAATGGCAGAAATGCTGCATAACAATCCTTCAGGATCGAAAGTTGTTCCGTGCAACCTACCGGGAATAAGCAACCTGTCAAGATAGGCGTTGATCCCGTTTACCGGATCCAGTAAACCTGCTCCTTGTCCGGGAACCGGAACAGCTAGTTGTAAGATTGCAATAGAAACAAGTAGTCCAGCCAGCCATAGGATTCTGGATTTCATATTTTTAGTATAAATCACGATCGTCGCCGCAAAGAAATAGGCAAATCCGATCTGTCCCAGAACACTTGGAATACGCATATTAGCGAAGCCCCGTTGCAGCGCTCCGTTATATAAAATCCCTAACAGGATTAGTATGAGCCCTCGTTTGGCAGCTTTTCTGAACAAAGCTGATTTGTCGGCACCTTTCTCGATTTTTGAGGTAATGGCATAAGGTATGGCCACACCCGAGATGAACATGAAAAGGGGGAAGATAAGATCAAAAAAGTGGAAACCGTTCCATGGCACATGTTCCATCTGATCGGCAACAACGTTAAGCCATCCCCAGTCAAGTGCCTTGGATAGTGCAACTACTAAACTCCCTCCTCCAATAATCCACAACATGTCGAACCCGCGAAGAACATCAAGAGATGCCAGGCGGTCATCCTTGCCCGGAACGTGAGTGACGGGGCAATAATCAAAAGCTGAAATGATACGTGATACGTGATACGTGATACGTGAT
>CAIRSO010000600.1 GCA_903881215.1 uncultured Bacteroidia bacterium | reverse complement strand
TTTTTTGCAAAAAACTTAAATAAGGATTATCTTTTTTTAACTTATTTGGAATTTATGAAGCAGTTCAAATCAGGTCAGTACGTCAATCATGGGTATTATAAGAGTTTTCAACCAACCTTTATCAACAGGCAATGGACTGTCGATAGTATGGAGGTACTTCAATTGCTCAGTCAGGCAGACAGGGAATTGGGCAGGCTTGATATGTACTCCAAATATATACCCAACATCGACTTGTTCATCGGAATGCATGTGCTAAAGGAAGCGGCTCAAAGCAGTAAGATTGAAGGCACACAAACAAAGATAGAAGAAGCCTTGCAGGATAAGGAAGATATCCCACTTGATAAACGGGATGATTGGGAAGAAGTCCAGAATTACATAAAGGCGATGGAAGTCGCTATTCAATCTTTGGAAAAATTACCGTTTTCTTCAAGATTGATTCGCGAGACGCACAAAATTCTGCTGCAAGGAGTCAGGGGAGAAAAGAAGCAGCCTGGCGAATTCAGAAACAGTCAGAACTGGATTGGCGGTGCAACCATAAACGATGCAATGTTTATTCCGCCAACCCATGCATCTGTGCCGGAATTGATGAGCGATATGGAACTTTTTCTTCACAACGAAGCACTTTTCTTTCCTGAGTTATTAAAGATTGCACTTGTCCATTATCAATTTGAGACAATTCACCCATTCCTGGATGGAAATGGAAGGGTGGGCCGCTTGATGATTCCACTCTATCTGGTTAGCAGGGGAATATTAAAAAATCCAATCCTATATCTATCCGACTTTATGGAAAATCACAGGAGTCTTTATTATGACAATCTAATGAATGTCAGAAAGAAGAACGACATCAATCAATGGTTTAAATTTTTTCTGGTTGGGATCATAGAAACGTCCAAAAAAGGAATAGCAACCTTCGATAGTATTCTACAACTACAAAAACAGAATGATATTAAAATACAAGGGTTGGGCAGCAGGGCTGCCAATGCACAAAAAATTACCAACTATCTCTATGTACGTCCGGTAATAAGTGCGGATAAAGTCAGTGAAATAGCAGAAGTTTCAATGCCTTCCTCCTATAAGCTGATTTCATCATTGGAGAAGATTGGAATACTTAGGGAAACTACCGGAGGTCAAAGAGGTCGAATGTACACCTTCGAAAATTATTTAGCCTTATTCAGGTAATATTCCTTATTCCTTTTTCTTATTTCAGCTGCTTCAAAATAACCTCAATCGCCCTATCCAACTGGGGATCGCGTTTGTTGATCTTGTCTTCGAAGGTGTTGACGACCAGGATATCGGGTTTGACGCCAGTCTTTTCGAGGTCTTTCCCATCCAGGGTGTAGCATCCCCAGGCGGGCATCCTCACGAAGGAGCCATCCACCAATCCAACGCCACTCGTAAAGATGATCCAGCGGTAGGTTTCATTGCCTATGATTTTGCCCAGTTTCAGGGCCTTGAATCCCTGTGCCGTCATTTCCGCATCGCTCAGCGACTGCTCGTTGATAAGCAATACTATGGGCTTGTCGGCAGGGGCAAAATTGGGCTGCGGACTCAATCCGCCCTCCCTGTATTGCCAGTTCAAATAGTGTTTCTGGGAGAGGAAATTCAGTACTTCGTTGTGCACATTGCCTCCGGTATTGAAACGAAGATCAAAGATGAGCGCCTCCTTTTTGTTCAGCACCTGGGTCATGTCGATGATGAATTTATCCAGCTCGCCTTGTCCCATGTTTTTCATGTATCCATACGCAATCCGGCCTTTCCCTTTGTCATCCACCCGTTTCCGGTTGCTGTCGATCCATTCGTCATACAGATTATTCCCCAGATTGGGTTGTGGATGGACTTTTGTAGTGATCAGCTTTCCATCCCTTCTGACCGTCAGTCTCAGCTCCTTGTCGAGGGAAGGAGTTGTGAAGTAGAAGCTACGGTCGACCGTAGCATCCACCGTTTTGTCGTTGACCTTCACCAGCACATCGCCGGGTTTCAGGTCGACCGTCTTTTTGTCGGCGGCACTGCGTTTCAGCATATATTTGATCCTCAGCGGATCGTGGTTTTCAAAGACAATGCCGGTCTCCATGGTCTGGTTGGTGAGGGCGATGTTCTCGTCATCCCCGCTGGTGCTGAAGCCCTGGTGCGAGGAGTTAAGCTCTCCCAGCATGTCGTTTAGCAGTACCCTGAAGTCGGCCCTGTTGTTGCAGAATTTGACGTAATGCTGGTATTGCAATTTGATGGCTGACCAGTCAGCACCGTGAAACTTCGAATCGTAGTAGTTTTCGTTCATCTGTGCCCAGGCTTCCTTGAACATCTGTCCAAACTCTTCAGCCATATTTTTCCGGAAGATATTGCTGAAACTGATTGCATCAACCTTGTTTCCTTCCAGATTCAGTTTATAAAGGTTGCCGCCAAACTGAACAAACATCTTGTCGCCCACTTCGACGATGTCAAATCCACCTGCCCCTTCCGTGCCGGCGATCTTTTCTGTCTTGTTGGTTTCAAAGGGTTCCAGGACAGTTTTCCACAGAGCACTCTTCCCTTCGGCATGGTCGCTGGTATAGAGGACGGTGGTCTTCTCTTTTTTTCCGGTTACGAATTGCAGCGATTGGGTGCCAAAATTCGGACTAACCTGTCCCACTCTTTCCATGATCCGGTCCAGGTCAATCTGGATGGGTTTAATTTCCTCGGTTACGACTTTCTTCGTGGTATCTTTTTTGGCGGTATCCTTTTTCTCCTCCGCGAACAGCTCATTGAACTTGTCTATCCGGTAGGGCTCATCAATTTTCTCGAGGGGAAGCGCGTAAACCTTGCTATTGGGCATCCCGAAAGGGTAGGAGGGTTTAAGACGCAGGGAAGTAAAAAAGAGGTACTTGCCATCGTGCGACCAAAGCGGATCCGATTCGGTGATGTCGGTATTGGTGATATTAATAGTGGTAGAATCCTTGATGTTGTATACATAAATATCATCTTCGAAATTTCTTTTGCCGGTGAAAACGATGTATTGGTCGTTGGGTGAAAATCCGGGTACGCTGTTCTGAAATCCCCAGAGCTCCTGTTTGGCAATGGTTTTTACCTCGAGGGATTTCGTATCGAGCAGTTTCACCTCATCCCTTCCGCTGAGGAAGACGGCTTTGGTTCTGCTTTTGTTAAGCGCGATTCCCCTGCAGTTTCGCTCCTCTTTGGTGATCTGCCGGGCAGCACTGTCCTTGTCGGCCGCTACCTTGAAAAGATTGCTGTAACCTTTATAAGTCTGGGTGAACAAAAGAGTCTTATTATCGGCCATCCACTTCACCTCGCCGACCCGCTCCGGATTGGACTCGTTGATCTGCCGGATGAATTTTCCTTCCACATCGCTTACAAACAGGGCACCCCTGCTTACGAAGCTCATTTTTTTGCCATCGGGCGAAACATCGAAGGCAGAGATTTTCCCTTTGACATCGAAATCCTTGTCCTTGGTCAGGATGTTGTTCCGGTAAATATTGATGTTGACTTTGTCCGCCTTGTTGCTCTTGACATCGTAGATCCAGAGTTGATAATCCTTTTCAAAGACCACCTTTCCGCCGTCGGCGTTGGCAAACGGAGTCTTGATGGAGGTTGGAAACTGGGTGAGAGGCGTTTTCTTGCCATTCGTCAAACTGTACAGATTGTATTCATTGTTCCCTTCATCCGAAATGAAATAGATATTCCCGCCTTTATCAATCGTGGCGCCGAAGTCTTTGCCCTCCCAGGTGGTGTACTTTGTGTACTTTTTAGAGATCGGATTGTAGGATTGGATATCAGGATTGTAAGGTCCTTTGTAACGTTTGCGCTGCACCTGGTTGCTGCTTTCCCAGGTATCGTTGAAAAATATCTCTCCCGTAACCGGATGTTCCACCAGATTGTGGTCGTTCTGGAAGAAATTGTCACCAAAAACCCGCATGGGTGTGCCCCCTTCGATGCCAATTTTATAGCCGGAAGCCTGTCCGGCGCGGCTGCTCGTGAAATAGATAGACTTGCTGTCCCAACTCCAGCTGCTCACGTCGTCGGAACCGCTGTGAAAAGTCAGTTGCTTAACTTCGCCCCCTTCTATGGGCATCAGGTACACGTCGCTGTTGTTGTATTGTCGGCCCGTAAATACAATCCATTTCCCATCCGGGGAAACCCGGGCATTGTTTTCATTTCCTTGCATGGCGGTGAGTCTGGAGGCGATTCCATCTTTCAGGGATGCTTTCCAGATGTCTCCTTCGAAGCTGAATACAATGGTTTGGCCATCCGGCGATAGCGATGGACTTGAAAGAAAATAGGGTTCAGAGATTTGGGCGCTGAGGCTTTTCAGGATGAAAAGGCAGACCAGGAGAATAGTTAGTCGCATGAGTTGTTGGTATTTTTTGATAAATATATTTAAAAATACGTTTCATTTGGGAAGAGCAAATGATAGGCCGCACATACAAATAGATCGCACCTACAAACAGATCGCACCTACAAATAGATCGCACCTACAAACAGATCGCACCTACAAACAGATCGCTCCTACAAACAGGTCGCACCTCCGGCGCTACAAACAGGAAGCACCTCCGGTGCCGGGGATCAATCATCGGTGCCGGTTTCTACAAACAGGTCGCACCTCCGGTGCTACAAACAGGAAGCACCTCCGGTGCCGGGGATCAATCATCGGTGCCGGTTT
>CAIRSO010000599.1 GCA_903881215.1 uncultured Bacteroidia bacterium | reverse complement strand
ATGGGAGTGCCCCTGCAGGTGGATGATAAGGCTTTTGGTGCCATTGTGGTGCAAATAAAAACCCATTTCAAATGAAAAATGCATTTTTCATTTCCCTAATAATATTTATGATTTTAGAGAAAATAATTTTCATTTCCATTAAGGACGATATTTTAGCTCTTGCAATAGTTAATTTATTTACCTTATCAATAGCGACTTTAATCCTGAGTCAATTTCTAGCAATCACAATTAAAGAATCTTCGAATACTGACCTCAGCAAGGTTAGATCCTCCGGCTGGCGGAAAAAAACCGACAACAAATTAAATTAATTTCGTTTGCCAATCGGAATAGTAATACCCAGCCAAGGGATGGCCACAAAACTACCAATGCCACTGCCGGCAGGAATGACCAGTCCGTAATCCAGTCCGGCATTCTTGATGATCTGTCTTGCTCCGACCATGATAATCATGGCATTTTCAGAATCTCCGGCAAAAAAGTAATTTTCTGTCAAAAGATAACTGCGGGATCCAACTCTGTACATTCCTGAAAGGTTGATCATGGGTGCCTGCGAGATAGACCCACCTGAGAAACCATATCCAATTCCCATGCTCAAATTTTTGTCGCGGGAACCAACGGTGGCCAAACCATAAAAGATTCCAAAGCCTGTATTGGTTTCACCCAGCACACTACCGGCAAGCACACCGGCTCCCAAATTAAGTTTATCTTTAGAAACAGGAATCGATACTTTAACCGTTATCCAAGCGGGTGTTGGGGCACCTGCAAAAAGGAAGGCAGGAATAACACCACCGCCCAGCGAAACATAATCGTTAATCCCGATGGCAAAAGAGTTAACCAGCACCCAAATATTCTGGTAATAACCCTCTCCCGCTTTAAGACCATACCCATTGGGAGAAAAGAAATATCGTGTAGCCTGAGGATTTTTAAACCAGAATTTTCCTCCCTTAATTTGGGTACTATCTACTGCCAGGAGTGATTTTATATCCTTTTGCAGGATGGTCAGGTCTCCTAGCTTTTGCGATCTGAAAAGAACTTTCAAAGAGTCTTTGGCAACAATCTCACCGGTATAGCCATTGCCATCCTGTGTTTCCAGACGATATATTTTTGCCGGATGCTTGTCCTGGGAAAAGCCAAAGGAACAGACCAGGACTAGAAGAAATGTAAGAAATAACCTTTTGAGAGTTTTCATGCTATTTATTTTAAACAACCATTGGTTCAGCTTTTATAACCATTTATACCTGATTTTTATACGATAATTGCCATCGGTCGTTTCATCATAGTTAAACAACTATCAAAGCTGAATTTCCCTAAAATACCTTAGGCATTCCAGGCATTTTAATACTTGAGGCAATTTAAGTATTCTAGACACTTTAGACACTTCTCTGATACTCTAAGTCCTCTAAGTACTTCTTATCAAGAATCATTCCGCTTAAGCCCTAATTCCCAGCTCTTTATTTGGAATGTATTGATATATTTATATATTTGGAATGTTATATAACCAAACTTCCAAACTATATTAAGTGTATGCCTTTACATCTCAAACGTTTACTTATGACGGGGGTAGTAATAGTATCTCTGTTTTTACTCCTCAAACACGCGCTGACTCCTGAATCATTTGGCCAGTATGGTCACTACAGGGGGAACTCTATGGCAGAAATTGCGGCTCTTCCGGCACATTTTACAGGAAATCAAAGCTGCGTCAGTTGCCACGACACAATCGTTACCATGAAAAGTGAAAGTTATCACAGCGAACTCACATGCGAAGGCTGTCATGGTGCCGCCTACAAGCACATTGAAAGTCCCAAGACGGAGAAGCTGATTAAACCTGACACAAATGAATTTTGTGCAAAATGCCACTCTATCAATCTGGCCAGACCTGAAAAGGCCATTGTGCAGGTGAATATCAAAGAGCACCATCCTGAAAAAAATTGTATCAAATGTCATAATCCCCATCAGCCATGACAGAGAAAGAAACAAGCTTATCCCGAAGAAATTTCTTCAAGAATGCCGGAATTGCTGCCGGAACGCTGGTGGTTGCTTCCACCTTGCCTTCCTTCAACGCAGTATTATTCGCTGCGGTAAAACGAAATACAAAAGGACCCTGGTACGGAATTGCCATTGACATTGAAAAATGCATAGGCTGCGGCACCTGTGCCAAGTCCTGCAAAATTGAAAACAATGTTCCCCAGGAACCGTTTTTCTTCAGGAACTGGGTCGAGCAGTATACGATCAGGAAAGACGGATCGCTAAAAGTGGAATCGCCAAATGGCGGGATTGATGGATTTACGCAATCGGTGCCAGCCGAAGAGATTGAAAAAACATTCTTTGTGCCTAAAATGTGCAACCATTGTGCAAAATCGCCCTGCGTTCAGGTATGCCCGGTTGGCGCTACCTACGAAACAGAAGAGGGCATTGTGTTGGTAGATGAAAAGTATTGTATTGGATGCAAATACTGCATTCAGGCATGCCCATATGGTTGCAGATATTTCCATCCTGAAAAGCGTGTTGTCGACAAATGTACCCTATGCTTTCACAGGATAAAGAAAGGATTGAATCCGGCTTGTATGGACAACTGCCCGACAAAAGCACGCATTTCAGGTGATCTCAATGATCCCGAAAGTGACATTTCCAAGTTCGTACGAACGAAAAATGTGTATGTCCTTAAGCCACATCTGAACACAGGAAGTAAATTGTATTACAACGCATTAAATCAGGAGGTAAGATAATATGAATCCGGAATTTGAAAGTTTATATCAGGCATTGTCGAAGGTAGATGGATTCATCTACCCAAACGAAATCGAGCTCAGCTGGTCCGTTCTGATCGTTTTGTATCCATTCATTACCGGATTGGTTGCCGGAGCTTTTATCCTGGCATCGCTGGAGCGTGTTTTTAACGTCAAATCGTTGAAGCCAACTTACGTGATAGCACTGCTTACCTCTTTTGCCTTTTTACTGGTGGCGACCATGCCGTTGATCTTTCACCTTGGTCAGCCACTGAGAGCGTGGGAAATTATGATAACCCCGCACCTAACTTCTGCCATGGCCATATTCGGGTTTGTCTACCTCTGGTATCTGATGATCGTTCTATTGCTGGAAATATGGTTCGATTACAGATATGATCTGGTGCTATGGGCAAGGGAATCGACAGGATTTAAAAAATATATGTATAAAACCCTGGCACTATGGAGCGACGACATCTCTCCTAAATCGCTGAAACTGGATAACAAGCTGGGATACATTATCACGGTTATGGGTATTCCGTCGGCCTTTCTGCTTCACGGCTACGTCGGATTTATCTTTGGTTCAATCAAAGCCAACCCCTGGTGGTCAACGGTGATGATGCCAATTATCTTCCTATTCTCTGCTATGGTTTCCGGCATTGCGCTGGTGATGGTTCTGTACATTATAATCAATTATATCAGGAAACAGAAAATTGATATGTTGTGTCTCGACACCATCGCCAAGTATCTGTTTTACATCATCATCATCGACTTTACGATGGAATCTCTCGATCAGATTCACCGTTTTTACGAAGCAGAAGAATCTTTTGAGATCATTTCGCTATTGATTTCAGGACATCTGAATTTCACCTTGCTAATCATGCAGATAGGTATTGGCATGATGCTTCCGCTTGCCACATTGGGAATCCTGCAGTTTTATAAACCCAAAGAAAAGATTAGAACAATTATCTATTTCATCACTGGTCTGGTTGTGTTGATTGGCATTTTCTTTATGCGTTGGAATGTGGTCATCGGGGGACAGCTTTTTTCCAAAAGTTTCCTTGGCTTCACGAGTTTCAAGCTATCGCTGATCGGTTCCGAGGGATTCCTAATGGCCAGCATCTGGCTGGTAGTGCCATTCTTTATCCTGGCGTTTCTGCTGTGGATTTTCCCACCGTGGAAGAAGACGCCGGTGGAACATTGAAGAAGTACTTAGAGTACTTAGAGTTTGGAGTACTTAGAGT
>CAIRSO010000598.1 GCA_903881215.1 uncultured Bacteroidia bacterium | reverse complement strand
TCGACGCTCTTCCCGAAAATAATATGCAAGGTGATGGGCTGGAATCCCGGTGAGTTTCGCCATGTAAGCCAGATTGCAATCGTTTTGCAGGTATGGCTGTAACTTTTCCATACATTCATCCAGACTGCGCCCGATTTCTTGCAAGTAATCAGCCTCAAAATCTGGTTTTGCCGGCTCTTCCTGAATCCGGGACAACAGTTTGGGAACCGAAGCCGGGTTGGGAACCTGAGGTGTATCGGCAGGGCTGGCTCGAGGGATCCTGGGCATCCCATAAAGGATAGAGGGAAAAAACAGGAGAGAGATCAGCAACCCGGCCAGTCCGATACCAGAAAAGAGATGCAGCAATCGCAGGGTAAGGAACAATTTCAGATCATGGGCAATGTAAGCCTCCGACATCGCGATAAGGTGGCTGATGGTCAGGATGAGGACAAATCCCAGCAGCGCTGTCAGCCAGGGTATCATGTACTGTTGATGGGATAAAACAGTCCTGTTTATACGGTTTATCAGCCACCGGATGAAGATGACTGAAGACCCAATTGTGTATCCTGTTACGAGCAGGGGACGGCTGATAAAAACCAGTCTCGGGGGTAATACTGAATACAGAAGAGAAGTCCGGATATATTTTAAATTTCCAATGTCGGAAGCCAGCAATGTCGCATTTGCCGTTTTTTCATTCCAGGAGAGAAAGAAGTAAGGAATTACCGAGATCAGAAAGATGATTGCCGGCAAAAGATGCCAAAGATCCGATCTCCGGAGATGGGACTTGTCGGTTAGGACACTTCTGACATACCAAAAAAGCAAGGGACCGATCAGGTAATACAGGAAGTCAGGGTGGACAAAGAAAATGGTAAGGATCAGAACGGCATATGAATCTATAAACACATGAAAGGTCAAAGCATAAATACTGATCAGAAAAAAAAATCCACCCAGATAGCATGATGATTTGTTTCTTCCGGCATTGAAAACCAGCAGAATAACAGATAGAATGATACCGGCAAACGAAAGAAATAGAAGCATTTCTGGAAATTCTCCGGTAAAATTAAACAAAGTTACTTTCCTCTACGACACAAGATCAGATTTTATACAAAAGCCTGTCAACTGTGATTTTAATAGAGAATTCCAGCTTGGAAGAGGATTTGACGGTCCGGAAAAAACTTTTATACCAGCCCATTACCGGAAGCGAAAGCAATTTGTGGTGAAGAATCTCAACGATATAAAACTTAAAAAGCAGTTATTCAACTTCTTGAAAAAATAATAAATCAGTCCTGCAATTTTAAATGAAGAAAAGGCAATGGCTATTGCGTCAGCGCAAAACGACAAACTTTTACAACCACTAAAGGAAAATATTAAAACCTTTTAGCAACAACAGCGATCCGATAACATTGCACTTATGAAGTAATGGGGGATAGGAAATATTTTGAGACAGTTATATTTCTTCAATAAAATCAACCACTTTGAGATAATCTGGAATGATTCTAAAATTAGATAATTGGTTAGTTAAGTGTGCAGCGACGGCAAATTAGATGGCTCAACTACTGCATGTTACAGAAAATCAGTGTGCGGAGTGAAGGTTTCAACCCCTGTGGATAAGGTTCTATCATTGTCATTGTTCTGACAAAG
>CAIRSO010000597.1 GCA_903881215.1 uncultured Bacteroidia bacterium | reverse complement strand
TGTTGATTAAGGCAGAGTGTCTGGCTCGTCAAAATAAAGTTACCGAGGCAATGACTGCGGTAAATATGCTAAGAATCAAAAGAATGGACAAGAATGCCCCAGCCGCTGTAATAAATCTATCTGCTATAAGTAAAGACGATGCGATTGCCAAGATTCTGCAGGAGAGAAGAAGAGAGATGCCATTTACACAAAGATGGAACGATCTCAGAAGACTAAACAGCAACGAAGATGCGGCAGACGATATTGGAGTACTTTCTCGTAGTTTCTATGGCTTCAACAATGCCGCAATATCTCCGGCACTCGGTCTTAAAACCTATACTCTTCCCAAAAATTCGAGAAGATACGCCGCACCTATCCCTTATACAGAGATACAAACCAGCAATGGTGCTATTATTCAAAATACATATTAAGAAGATTAAAAAAGGGGCTGTTCGGCAGCTCCTTTTTTAGTGTTTTCTTAACTCCCAGAGCATCTAATTGTAAGTTCTTATGAAATAGCCGTGAGAAAATATTCACAACAACCGAGAATGATTAGGCGGCTATTGGCTTCGCCGATCTCCGATTCCATATGACCTTTAAAAATCAAATTGTAAACGCATGAAACAAATAATTCTCGTTTTGCTGACAATCATGAGTATTGTTGCATTTGGCCAGGATCCTGCTAAACAAAAAAATAGAACAATCAATCCGGATACACTTGCCACTTACAGGTTCAATGTAGAGGCAAACCCAAATGATTTGTCTTTGCATAAAAAATTCATTAAATATTTGGGGATTGGTAGTGAAGAAATTGAAATTCAATATCATAATTGGTGCCTGAAATTTCCAAAATCAGCAAATGTGCCTTTTTCAATCGGAGAAGCCTATGCAAACATGGAGAGTCCAAAAGCTAAGCCATGGTTATTGAAGGCTTCGGAGATTGATCCGAAAATGGCACAAGCGTGGTTCCTTTTATGGATAGATGGAGAGAGATGGGGGGATTTTAGCGCATCAAGAGAGTTCTTGAAAAGAGCGATGGAGGCTGAGCCAAAAAATCCGGACTATGCATTCTACTACAGAAGTAGTTTTAAAAGCAGTGATCCGAAAAAATATCGTCAGGGAATGGTTGAAATGCCACAGCTTTTTCCTGCAAGTGAACGTGGAGCGCAGTCTCTATACTGGCTTGGTTTATTTGTTAAAGATAGTTCGGAGAGACTTGCAATTTACAGCCAGCTTAGAAAGAACTATCCCCCCGGAAAATCCAACTGGAGTTCTTCCGGGATGTATGATTTCTATTACCTGTATCTTCAACTGGATCCGTTAAAAGCAATCGAATTGGCTAATGCGATGGATTCTGTTACTACCCAGGAAAACGAGAAAAAAAATTGGATTCTCAGGACCAAACTGGCAAAGGATATCGTTGTGATTAACTCCCTGATGGCCAACAATAAAATTCAAGAAGCCAAAGATTTGGCTGAAAATGTGGTTTTGGAACGGAGATCAAAAGCAGCAGACAGGTTGAATCTGTTAAGGGCTCAACTTACTGATTTGTCTGGAAAAACACAGGATGCTTATGGTCGCTTGCTAAAATATTATGCCTTAAGCCCGGGCGATGAGGTGATGGAAGCTTTAAACGGTTATGCCAAAAAAATCGGCAAAAACAAATCAGATATTTACAATGAGATTTGGAAGATCCGGGATTCAACCGCAGTACAGGCTACTAATTTCTCGCTAGGACAATATTTTGTACCTGATAGTGCTTCTCTTTCCGATTTTAAGGGGAAAGTAGTTTTATTAACCTATTGGTTTCCGGGATGTGGACCTTGCCGAGGAGAGTTTCCTAATTTTGAGAATGTTATCCGGAAATTCAGCAAAGAACAGGTGGCATATATAGGTATAAATATTCTAGCCGATCAGGATGATTATGTTGTTCCTTTTATGAAATCAAGCGGATACAGCTTTGTACCTTTGAAGGGAGTGAAGGAGAAACAGGGTAATCTTGTTGCCATAGGTGCCCCAACAAATTACCTGATAGATCAGAATGGCCGCATTATTTTCAAAAATTTCAGAGTTGATAGCAACAATGAGCGTGTTTTGGAAATAATGATTGAGGAGATGTTAGAAAGAGGGAAGAACCTCTAATTTATTTTTAGATAATTGATTATAAGCCTAATATGAAAAATATTCTTTTGCTACTGGTATCCATTTTAATCATAAATGGACTAAATGCTCAAACCAAAGGTGTAAAATTTGAAGAAATAACCTTATTGGAAGCAGTCAATAAGGCTAAATCAAGTAAAAAGGTTAAAAAATTAATTTTTATAGATTGTTACACAACCTGGTGTGGTCCCTGCAAAGACATGGCAAATAATATCTTTCCACAGGAGATTTGCGGAAACTTTTTTAATGCCAATTTTATCAATGTCACGTTTGATATGGAGAAGGGGGAGGGATTAGAAATCGCAAAAAAATACACGGTCGCTGTTTATCCGACTTTCTTGATTCTCGATGCAGATGGTAAAGAGATTAATCGGGTAATTGGAAGTGACAATGCGGAATCTTTTATCGGGAAAGTGAAACTGGCGATGGATCCGGCCAATACTCCGGATGCAAGGATGGAACTCTATCGTGCCAATAAATCAACGGATAACTTATTTGGAGTTCTCGAGACCCTCAAGAATGCTTACAAGAACAAGGAGCTTAACGCCTTTGTTGATGAAATATTCTTTACGCTGGAGCCTTCGGTGCAGTTTAATGAAAAACTATGGAAGATTATTACGTCTCCGGCTGGAGCAATGTCCAACACCAACAGTACTATTTTCAGATACACACTTTTGAACAAATATGAGGCCGACAGATACATAACAAAGGCGAAAGTAGATGAGCATCTTCGGAAAATTTTCAAAGTTTATCTGATGAGATACACCTCCGGAAATCTAATGCAGGATAGTGATACAAATTATGAGCTAAATGTGATTTGTGCCAATTCCATTGCAGACGGAGATGCCGGACTTGAATATCTGATAAAGATGACTTTGCTAAAGAAAAACAATAAAATTGATGAGCTGATGAATCTGCTTTCCTACCCTCAGATCTACAGATTTACGAGGTTGGATATCGAAATGATTGAGAAGTCCATTGCTGAAAATAAAAATCTTTCAGCCGATCAAAAGCTTAAGGTTGCGAAATATTTTTCCGAAAAAAGTGATTTTCTCGCCAAAGAGGCTGATTATGCCAAACGTACTTCGGGAAAGTTTAATAATTCAAAATAAAAATACCAATGGGAAAAAAAATAAATTTTTTAGTGGCTCTTTGCCTGTTGTCAGTCTCACTGTTTGCACAAACTGTTGAAGATTTTGAAATAAAATGCAACATTAAGGGGATTAATCCCAAAGGAATCTATGTGACTTTCTTTGGAGGGAAAGATGCTGCTTCCAGTGAACAAATTGGAGCAAATAGCGGAGAGTTTGTTTTCAAAGGGAAAACTCCGGTTCCGGTAGTAGCCAGACTTAGTTTTTCTGGTGATAACAAATTCCTTAAAATGGTTGGGAAAGGTTATATCCCTGTTAAGTCTGCTAATTTGTGGATAATTGTTTATCCGGGAGCCAACTTTTCAGTCGAGGGATCGCTGGAAGGGAAAGACTTTATCGATCTATATCCGGAAGATAACGGAGAGAATAATATTTTGGCAGAGCTGAATAAAAGGATGATGCCATTAATGAATAGTCAGGGGAATCTTCAGATTGAGATGAAGATCAATACCGCGCTGGATGAAAATCAGAAAAAAGAGTTAAAGGTTAGGATTGAAACTTATGGGAAAGAGATAGAGGTTATTAAGAGAGATTTTTTGCTGAAACATACCAGCTCGCTTGCAGCTATCTGGTTAATGGAAGATATGCTTATCAGAAGTGAAATCAAGCCGGAAGAGCTAATACCGCTTCTGAAGAACGTCGATATGAAAAAGTACGGAAGTCACTATTTTTATCAGGCTTTAAAAGACAGGATAGATGGTTCCCTTGCCTCTGCTGTTGGAAAACAATGCCCGGATATTGAGACAGATTCGACTCCGGATGGAACTGCATTTAACATCAAGAGTATGCGGGGGAAATACGTAATTATTGATTTCTGGGGAACCTGGTGCAGCCCATGTATTCAAGGTATGCCACACATGAAAGCATTCAGGGATAAGCATAAAGACAAAATTCAGATTCTTGGAATATCGAATGACAGAAGTGCCGATGTATGGAAAGCATTTATCGAAAAAAGCGCAATGAACTGGCCAAATATTCTTATTGGGAAAGGGGATAAGGATTTTGTCACAAAGTTTAATGTACAGGGATTTCCAACCAAGATACTCATCAGTCCTGACGGAAAAATACTTCTCCGGGAATCTGGAGAAAGGGAAGGTTTTTATACAAAAATCGAAGATTTAATCAAATAGGAATTATACGTAATACTGTTTATTGACCTAAAAAACATACAAAATGACAAAAAGTAAATTTCATATTTTCAATCAGAGTTTCTCTTTATTAGTTCTGATTATTAGTCTCTTATTCGCTCCTTTTCTACTGTTTTCACAGAATAAACCGATTACTGTAAGCGGAAGCGTACAATTTGATGTCCCGGGAACTAAGATGCAGATATTTAAAGGGAATGGGCCTGATAAGGTTGTTGTTGCAGAGTTTGACATAGATAAGGAAAACAGATTTAACCAACAGCTGGTTGTTGATGAACCCGGATTATATACCCTCGATTGCAAAAAGGCTGAGATAGTAAGATTCTGGGCTGAAGATGAGAATATTGAAGTAAATTTCAGGGGAGCCGACACTGCGCGTGTACGGGGAAGTACCCCTTTCCGAATGATCAAGGGAGGACCTAAAAATGAGGTAATAAATCAACTTAATTTTATTACACAGCGTTATAATTTAACATTGACAGCCACCTATGCAAATATTCGCACATTGGCTTCAGCATCCAAAGAAGAAAAAGAATCCTTGATAAAAGTTCAATCCGAACAAATTTACAATGATTATCGTGAACGTCTTGCATTTCTGTATCAACTTTATCCTGACAGAACTAGCATGGTGGCTGTACTTAATTATATCAATTATTCAAAGGACAGGGAATTGATTGACAAAATCGCAGCAAACATCTATGCCAAACATCCGGGTTATGCTCCACTTGTCACCTATTACAAAGTAAAGGAGGAGACTGCAGCCAATGCAAGAAAAATGGTCGTCGGAGCCATTGCCCCGGATTTTGAATTTCCCTCACCGGATGGGAAAATGGTTGGTCCTAAGGATTACAGGGGTAAGATTCTTGTTATAGACTTCTGGGCTTCGTGGTGCAAACCTTGTGTCGCTGAAATTCCTAACTTGAAAAAACTGCATGAGAAATACAAAGAAAGCGGTCTTGAGGTGCTCAGTGTATCAATTGACAAGGACAGCAAGGAATGGTTGCTTGCTCTGGAGAAGTATGCTATGCCGTGGAAACAAGTTTTGGCTCCGAAAGCAGGTGCTGACATAACAAAATTATACCAGTTCAATTTGATACCATTCATTATCATTATCGACCGGGAGGGTAGGATCATTGGCAAGAACCAGAGAGGCGAAGCTCTTGATAGTTTTATAAAGGAGCATATTAAGTAATTTTGCATGGTGGAATCTGATTAAATGGATATCCCCAATCGAGATGATAAAAAGCTCTGGGCTGTAATTAACTGGTAAAAAACACACAAAGTCTATGAAATTGGATATAAAAGCAGGGTATGAAAAATTGTTGATCACCATTTTTTTTACATTGGCAGCAAGCAATTTGTCGGCTCAAGTGTTTGATCCTGTAGCCTGGAGTTTCAGTATTAAAAAAATCAGCCAAACCGATTCGGAACTTATTTTCACCGCAAACATTGAAGAAGGTTGGCATCTTTATTCGCAGAACATTCCGGCAGGTGGTCCGGTGGCAACATCTTTTAAGATAGCGAAAGGAACTGGATTTTTTCTGATTGGGAAAGTCATTGAACCAAAATCCATTGAGGTTTTCGACAAACAGTTTAACATGAAGATCAACTATTTTTCCAATGTGGCTGAATTCAGGCAAAAGGTGAAAATATTATCTGGCAAGCCTGTAGAAATGAAGGG
>CAIRSO010000596.1 GCA_903881215.1 uncultured Bacteroidia bacterium | reverse complement strand
TTTTTATTTTAAAATAAATTGTTGATCAAGGCTCTCTCTTCGCTGATTGGGAATTGATTGTCCCTGGCAAAATGTGGTCTTCTTTTGATCCACTGTCCCCGGGTGAAATCCGGGAAATCTACAGAAGCACCCCCTCTGGCAACCGACATCTCCGACAAGGCAGAAACTGCACTCCAGGCCGCTGCATCATAGGCATCGAGCGGTACTTGCTTTTTATTTCTAACGGTATCATAGAAATCGTTCAGCATAATAAAGTCCATACCCCCGTGGCCGGCACCTTCTGCCTGTGTTCCCTTTTCCCGCCAATACTGATGGTCGTACTTCTTTAGCCAGGGCTCGGATGGATCCCAAACATGTGGCTTACTCTGACCTTCAACATAGATTTCCTGAGCCGGATCTTTCCAGTTTCCAGATCCTTCGCCTCTCCAGATTCCATTCGTTCCCTGAACCCTGAATCCAAGCGAGTAGGGGCGGGGTAAGTTGGTGTCATGGGTAACCAGGATCGTCTCACCATTCGCACACTTTATCATTGTGGTCACTATATCACCTAAATTGAACTGTATATTCCTTAGTACGCTGTCTTTTGCAGCGTGGTCTTCAACAAAATCATGCAATCCGCGTGATTTTGTTGCCATGGCAGACAAAGTCAGGAACCGGTTTCCACGATTAATATCCAAATAGGTACCAATTGGCCCTAATCCATGCGTAGGATAAAGATCTCCGTTGCGACGAACAGAATGCAATCCACGCCATTGAGCCTCAGAATGGGCTTCTTTGCCAATCTTAAGATCATTTTTCAATAAATCAAACTTAACTCCGCGAAGATCATGTTCATAACCGCAGCGGCAATGGACAATTTCACCGAACATATTGGAGCGAACCATATTGAGAATAGCCATCACATCACGCCGATAGCACACATTCTCCATGATCATCAACTGTTTTCCGGTCTCTTCATGAACATTTACCAGATCCCAGCACTCTTCCAAAGAATTGGCAGCAGAAACTTCTACTCCCGTATATGGCACTCCTGCCTTCATCGATGCAATAGCCATTGGAACATGCCATTCCCAGGGTGTAGCAATGATGACTGCGTCCAGTTCTTCGTTTTTAAGCATCTCTTCGTAGGCATGATCATGTCCGGTGTATATTTTCGGTTCCTTCATGCCGCTTTTTGAGATGATCAGCTTGGTGCTTTCCAATGAGTCAGGACTGATATCACAAACCGCCACAATTTCAATTCCTCCGACCGTAATAGAATCGTGCACATGGCCACGTCCACGACCACCAACACCAATAAAACCAACACGAACGATGCTTTCATCCCTTGTGACCGGTTTTTTCCCTTTCTCCTTTTTCTGAGCTAAAAGATCATTGGGCATTATCGCCATACCGGTAAGTCCTGCTCCCGCGATGCTGCCTTGTTTGATAAATTCTCTTCGATTGGTACCCATAAAGTTGATTTGTTAGTTTTATCAAAATATTGTTTTAATGCCATACGTAGACAAAAATGATCATTTGCATTCATAAAAAGAATAGTTTTGGTCACTTTTAAATAAAAAATTCGAAAATGATTCAAAAAAGGTTTTTGCGCACACAGAAACCAGCCGTCACCTTTAGAAAATGGGGCAGAAAAGGGTATTCCGTCTTTTCCAGTTTACACAAGGTTATACAAATTGCTACTTTAAGTATCAGTTACCTGACTTTTGCTGCTCCTGCACATGCTGAAAGACAATTCCTGATATTTAAAGGAGATACTACTCAGCAGATTAAAGAGATAGAGGTTGAAGAGGTGGTTATTAGTGCGCAGCGAATGCCTGTCGCTTTCTCTCAGACAGCGCGCGTCGTACAAATTATCGGAAAGGAAGAGCTATCAAACGCACCTGTTCACGATCTGCAGGATCTCCTCAAATTTGCCTCCAATGTCGATATCAGACAACGAGGTAACAACGGGGTCCAGGCAGACATTAGCATCCGCGGAAGTTCATTCGACCAGGTATTGATTCTCCTGAACGGAATACCTCTCAATGATTCACAAACCGGCCACCACAACTTAAACCTGCCAATTGGTTTTGACGCCATAGAACGAATCGAGATACTGGAAGGTCCCGCCTCCAGAGTCTATGGTCCAAATGCATTCAGCGGCGCCATAAATATCATTACCAGTCAGTCTGAACACCCTTCAATGATCGGACGCTTCATTGCCGGACAATTTGGTTTTCTTGGATCATCATTAAACTCATACTTTAAAACAAGTAATATAATTAATAGTATATCTGTTGATTATAAAAAATCTGATGGTTCTCTTCCTAACCGGGATTTTAAGATTGGAAACCTGTTCTACACAGGAAGCTGGTCGTATCCTACCGGGAAACTGCAGTTTCAGAGCGGATACACTGACCGGGGATTCGGTGCCAATGATTTCTATACACCAGCCTATCCAAACCAATATGAGCGGATTAAAACTTCATTTGCCTCAATAAAGGCAACTTCAAATGGTACTTTCCATTTCACTCCTTCGTTTTATTGGCGAAGAAACCAGGATAGGTTTGAACTTTTCAGGGATTTCGCAAATGCTCCTTCCTGGTACAAAATGCACAACTATCACTTGACGGATACCTATGGTTTAAACATAAGCGGATGGGTAAATACCGGAGTAGGTAATCTGGCCTTTGGAACAGACATCAGAAATGAGAATATTTGGAGCACAGTGTTGGGAAAAGAGATGAAAACCCCAAAGAATGTTCCCGGAGAAAGCGGTATCCTCTTTGACCATTCTGACAACCGGACAAATATTGGACTATTTGGAGAATATTCAGGTCGTTTTGGCCCTTTAAATTTATCTACCGGACTGATGATCAATAGAAACACTCAGTTAGGTCGAAAATGGCAATGGTATCCCGGACTTGACATTGGATTCAAATTATCCTCTGCGACGAAGTTGTATGCATCAGCCAACAAATCTATTCGCCTACCAACATTTACAGATCTATATTATCAAAGTGCCACGAATAATGGAAACC
>CAIRSO010000595.1 GCA_903881215.1 uncultured Bacteroidia bacterium | reverse complement strand
CATGATCCCATTGCGCTCTCCTCTGGTAAAGATGAAAAACTCCCTTAGTTGTTTAAGATTCATGTGGGTATAATTTGTTTTTTATTTGCCAAATGGAATCGAAGATCGGCGAAGCCAATACCCACCTATCCATCATCAGTTTGTGCAACGATTGCCCCATAGGTATTTCATGTTTAGGTTGATACTAAACACAAGTTACCGTATTCCTGAGAGAAATACGAATTGACCAGATTGGTTAAAATGGATACCCAATCCCAAAGACAAAGTTTACATTGCCTTTCTTCAGGTAATCTCCGGGAGAGATCCACCGGGCCCCCTCAGTTAATGATGGATCATGCATTTTTACGGCTAAATCAAGCCTCAGGATTACATAACTAAAGTCGTACCTAAGACCGGCACCAGAACCTAGAGCAATCTCCTTGTAGAAGCTCCTGAAGTTAAATTCTGTGCCGACACGGTTATCCCTGATTGACCATATATTTCCCATGTCAAAAAATAAAGCACCCTCCAAAGAACCAAGCATCTTAAAACGATATTCAGCATTTGCCTCCAGCTTGATGTCACCTGACTGATTCGGGAACTCATTTGGATTAGCCTTGAAAGATCCTGGTCCTAATGTTCGTATTGGCCAGGCCCTGATTCCATTGGCTCCACCCGAAAAGTACTTTCTTTCAAACGGGATCTGGTCCGAATTTCCATAGGCCAATGCCCCTCCGCCAAAGGCTCTCACAACTATCCCATTGTTACTTCCATCTATCCAGGCTTTTCTGAATTCAAGGTCAAATTTGACATATTGTGCAAAGGGCGTATTGAAGATCCGATATTGTTGAATGGTGCCACCTTCCAAGAGGTTTTTAGAACTGCTGAGTGACCTGTTGACAAGGTAGAGCATGTTTCCAGCGGTCTCAATATTGTATTTGAAAACCAAATAGTTGGCCTTTTTCTGTGTCTGGGTACTATAGGTGTATGAATAGTTGAAGGCAGTAATTGAATGGTCAATGTATGAACTCCTGATATACAAATTCTCAATTCTGCTGAGAAATGCCGAATCAAGTGCGAACATTTTTACCAGATTGATATCCAATAGGTTCACTCTTTTTGTCACATATTCTGACGATTTCCACTGGTATCCATAGGCTGATCGGGCAATGGTTCTTGTATAATCCGGTCTTTTCTGATAATTATAAGATATATTGAAAAATGTTTGAGGTGTCGAATATTGAAAAAAATCTGCCTTTATGAATGGAACTATAAATTTTGGGATCGTAATTCTTGCATCTACACCGGTCTCAATAGAGTGAAAAGTTGTGGCAGAATCTCCTACGCCATAACTTTGTTTTTGGGTTGCTGCAATAAACTGCAAATCGAAAATCTCCCCTCCGCGAAAAAGGTTTTTATGTTGATAGCCAAGATTACCGGCTATACCAAAATTTCCCAGAGAGTTGGTTCCTTCAATACTTGCGCTATAGGATTGACTTAAACCTGGTGTAAGCTGAATGAAACAATCAAGCATGGGATATCCCAAAGAATCTTTCTGAAACGTCTCAACAAACCGGATGTTGACAAGCTTAAAAAGTCTCAAGGCAAAAAATTCATTGTAAGTTCTGTCAACAAGCTCTGAACTATAAAATTTTTTATCGTCCAAATGATTGGCATTCATCAGTAAATCAGGACTTAATCTTTTAGATTTTTTTGATATAAAAAAATGGTTGCTTATCTGTATCGTATCCTTTTTAACTGTATCGACAACAGTACTTTCACCAAATAGTGTTCCCTGCAAATCTTTCTCATTTTGGTAATAAAAATTTCTGAAGGTATATTTTTCATGATTTTTCATG
>CAIRSO010000594.1 GCA_903881215.1 uncultured Bacteroidia bacterium | reverse complement strand
GATTGGGATATTTCCTCTGATCTTTATTAAAATGCTTGCACAACCAGTCGGACTTTTCACCGGGTCTTCTGCATTCCTTGCAAATCCTTCGCAATTAAAGGCATTTGCAGCATTACAACCAATTAGTTGGGCTACATGGATGTTAATAATTGCAGTTGCTGGTATCTACTTTTTTCGTCAGTACAAGGCTGCCAAATACAAGGCAAAAATTCGGCCTACCTGGGGTTGCGGATATACTGCCGCAGGACCCAAACTACAATATACAGCAAGTTCATTTGTAAGGACATACAGTAAACTGTTTGCACCGGTTTTGCTGGTTGAAAAAGAGGAGGATATTGTTCAGGGAGTCTTCCCTTCCGCAGGAAAATACCACACCCATGCTCATGATAAACTTGAAAAGGGATTGATTGATCGTATCCTGAATCTGAACAAGAATTTCATGGGCAGGTTTGTCTTTTTGAACAACGGAAAACTACAATTCTATATTTTATATGGGATCATTTTTATTGTGACAGTACTAAGTATACCGGTATTGTACAGGAATATTGAAACTTTCATTGGCATTATAAAACTTCTATAACCATGCTGAGTGTCCTACTAATTCTAATTGCAGCACTATTTTTTACTGGGATTGTTATCCGTACCAAGAGTCTGGCATCGGGCCGAAAGGGTCCCGGAATATTGCAACCCATTAGGGATGTCGTTCGTTTGTTCCGAAAAGGAGCTGTTTACAGTGAGACAACCAGTTTTGTTTTTCAACTCGCCCCCACTGTCTATTTCGCCTCAATTTTGATGGCGATGATGGTTGTGCCGTTTGGTAAGTCTCCAGGTGTGTTAAGTTTCAATGGTGATTTTATCTTTTTTGCATATGTACTAGCACTGAGCAAATTTTTCAGTATTATTTCGGCATTGGATACAGGAAGCAGCTTTGAAGGGATGGGCGCGAGCCGCGAAGCCCTCTATTCCATGTTCGCGGAGCCGGCCTTCTTTATCCTAATGGGCTCGTTGGCACTTCTTTCCGGACACACATCATTTCAGGAGATTTTTGCCTCCCTTCACATTGGTTCGCAGATAAGTTATGCCCTGGCTGCCCTTGCGACATTCGTTTTACTTATGATTGCGATGATAGAAAACAGCAGGATGCCGATAGATGATCCCAAAACACATCTCGAACTTACCATGGTGCATGAGGTAATGATCTTGGATAACAGCGGATTTGATTTGGGACTCATTCTGACAGCAGGATACATCAAATTTGCGGTTTATGGGGCGCTGATCGTCAATCTTTTTATCGGCGTTATCCCTTACCAATACGCTATACCTGCATTCTTTGCCATTCAGCTTTTGATGGCTGTGACCATTGGATTAATAGAATCCTTCATGGCCAGGTTCCGGATGAGCCACAATCCACAGTTCATTGTTGTGCTTACCTCTGTTAGTTTGCTCATTTTCTTTGGTGTACTGCTTATTCTGCAAAAATTCATTTAACCAAAAAACAGACGAACCATATGATACATGTATTATTAATCATTTTTATCATCACCTTGTTTTACATGGCAATCGCCAACAGGCTGATGACCTATATTAAAGTGCTGGCACTGCAGGGTGTCTTGCTGTTTTTTGTGGTATTCATTCAGCTAAGTGAAATCAATCCTGTTAATCTTACCCTGATCCTTCTTGAAACCATTGTCTTTAAATCTCTGGCGGTACCCATTTTTTTGAGTTATCTGCTCAAAAGGAACAATATAACCAGGGAAGCCGAGCCTTTTCTGCCAAACTTTGTGTCACTGGTAATTACAACTGCCATTGTAGTTGTCAACATATTGATAGCTACAGTCATTGAGGACGATCACCTCGACAAAATATTCTTTGTCGTTGCGCTCTCTACCCTATTTTTTGGCTTGTATCTGATCGCAACCAGACGAAAAATCATCACCCACGTGATGGGATACATGGTCATCGAAAACGGTGTCTTTGTCCTCTCGCTGGCGATAGGCAACGAGATGCCACTACTTGTGAATCTGGGGATTATGCTGGATATTTTTGCCAGTGTGCTTATCCTTGGGATTTTCATGAATAAAATCGGTGATGTCTTCAAAGATGTGGATGTAGATCAGCTCAGTAATTTAAAAGATTATTAACACAAACACCCGAAACAGATGGTTATCATATACTTATTAGGATCAGTAGCGGTTGTTCTAACCCTCTTTTTTAGCAGGAACAAACAATTTGTTTATTCGCTGCTTGGGTTGTTTCTAGTTTGGCAGGGATGGTTTACTTTTCAGGCATGCAATCATTACGGAACAACTGATTCTGTTTACTTTACTTTTGATTCACTCGGCATTTTACTCTTGGTCACGCTTAGCATCATCTCTATTCCTGCAGCGATTCACAGCTATATTTACATTGAAAATCATTACGAACCACCCAGATCCAGGTCAATATACCTGGCTTCGCTGATATTGCTGATCATGGCCATCAGTGCTGGATATTTGTCCAACCATATTGCCGTAACCTGGATATTCACTGAAATCACTACTTTGAGTGCCTCCGCCCTGATTTACCATCACCGCAACAAATTGGCTCTTGAAGGAACCTGGAAATATGTATTTATTTGCGCCATCAGCATCACATTTATATTCATTGGGATTCTATTTTTAAGCCTTTCTCTGCAACATACCGGGTCTGACAATCTCTCTTTCAGCAACTTACTTGCCAGAAGCGGTGAATTGAACTCAACATGGCTGCAGATGGCCTTCCTGTTTATTTTTACAGGTTTCACCGCCAAGCTTGGCTTAGTTCCCATGTTTACTGCCGGGATAGATGCGAAGGATACTGCCCCTGCTCCTGCCGGGGCCCTGCTTGCAAGCGTGTTGATGAATCTGGGATTCGTGGGGATATTTCGTTTCTATATCGTCATTGCAAATACGCCATTGCTACACTGGGCCAGGTTGGTGGTGGGAATAGCAGCCTTTCTCTCACTTTTTGTGGCCACAGTGTACATGATGAAGGTCAAAAACATCAAACGAATGTTTGCCTATTCCGGAATTGAACACATGGGAATCGTGATGCTGGGCGTGGCAGCCGGGGGTATCGGCTATTATGCTGCCATCCTGCATATTATCTTGCATGCCTTCGTGAAATCCAGCCTTTTCTTTCAGTACAACCAGTTATACCGCGTCTTTCAGAACAAAAGCATCACCCACATCGGCAATTATTTCAAGTACAATCCGACCGGTGCGATGGTTTTGCTGCTTGGTTTTATCAGTTCTGCCGCAATGCCCCCTTCCGGATTGTTTGTGAGTGAGTTTCTCATCTTTAAATCCATGTTTGATGCCGGACAGATCTTGCTTCTGATTGCGGTTTTGCTGCTTTTAACCATGATTATCTGGGCATTTGGAAAGAACATTTTCAAAGTACTCTTTGTGCCTGCCGAAGGTTTTGATGATTCCAACGTTGTCAAACCGAGTCCGTGGGAGTCTGTTTCTCAGTTTTTGTTACTGGCAACAGCCGTCTATCTGGGATTGAATCCTCCTCCGATATTTGTCCAACTAATCAAAGATAGTATCACCCTACTTCCACAATGACCATGCAAACCATCGCTATAAAAAACAACCAATCGATTCAGGTATCATCGATTCCGGAATTGAGCTATGCCGAATTCTTTGCATTGAATACCGGCCTGATAAATGAAAGCCCGGAAAAACATTGCGTCAATTATTTCGGATTGGCCGACAACGGCAGAATCAAACTTTTCTGCTGTATTGCCGATGATCTCGAACATATAATACTGCTATCCTCATGTGTGGTTTCTTTTGAAGAAGCCTTACCATCCTTCACTGCCAAACTATTCTGCTTCGAAAAATTTGAGCGTGAAATACATGAAAATTTTGGGATAAAGTACAGCGATCACCCCTGGTTGAAGCCGGTAAGGTACCCATTCGACAGAGCTGATCAGCAATCAAATATCGCCAACTATCCATTCTATTCAATTGACAGCGAAGAGCTTCACGAAGTTGGAGTAGGGCCAATCCACGCAGGTGTGATTGAACCAGGCCATTTTAGGTTTATTTGCAATGGAGAGCAGATCCTGCACCTCGAAATCCAACTGGGATACCAGCACCGTGGCATCGAAAAATTGTTTCTTCAGAAGCATGATCTTTCCCAGCTAGCCACGCTGGCTGAAAGTATTGCCGGAGATACTGTAGTTGGTCATTCGATCGCTTTTGCGCATGTTTGGGAAAGCCTGTGCGGATTTAAATCAGCGCGCGAAATTGATTTCTCCCGAACTGTAGCCCTTGAATTGGAACGCATAGCAGTCCATACCGGCGACCTGAGTGCTCTCTGCACTGATATAGCCTATCAACTGGGCAGTTCTGTATTTGGCAGACTTCGCACCCCCATCATCAATTTCATGCAGGAATGGTGCGGAAACAGGCTCTCAAAAGGATTAATCAGACCCGGCCAGAACAGATATCCGTTTACCCATGCTCTGGCTGAAAGGCTCAATCAGGTATTGGATGCTTTCAAGCCTGATTTTGTCGAGATGAATACCCAGCTTTTCAACCTTCCAAGTGCACTTTCCAGGTTCGAAAGGACCGGTGTTGTCTCAGTGGAAGATGCTTCTGCCATTGGAACAGTAGGTATGGCAGCGAGAACGAGCGGTGTAAACAGAGACATAAGAAGTTCTCATCCGCACAATCTGTACCCGGAATTAGGGCACGAAGCAAAAGTTAAACGGCATGGAGATGTTTATTCGCGTGTTCAGATACGTAAAAACGAGGTGATTCAGTCGATAGGCTATCTCAGAAAGCTGATCAATGACCTACCGGTTGAAACGCCTTCCATGGCCCTTTTAAGCCCAAATGCAGGCCTTTTTGCACTATCGCTGGTCGAAGGATGGCGAGGGGAGATCTGCCACTGTGCCATAACTGGTTCAAAAGGAGAGCTGATCCATTACAAGATAAAGGATCCATCCTTCCACAACTGGCTGGCGTTGGCGCTTTCGGTGCGGAACAATGAGATTTCTGATTTTCCGATATGTAATAAGAGCTTTAATTTGTCGTACTGCGGGCATGATCTGTGAGGACGAGGGGGCGAGAGGACGAGAGGGAGACTGGGAGACTGGG
>CAIRSO010000593.1 GCA_903881215.1 uncultured Bacteroidia bacterium | reverse complement strand
GCCAAACTTGAAGCTCAGGCGAATGCCGAAAAGGCCAGGCTCGAGGCAGAGTTTAACCGTCTGCTGGCGGCCGGAGATGTGAATGTAGCAGAACAGAAATACCCGGATGCGATTGGTAATTTTAAAGGGGCATTGGCGATTAAGATTGGCGACAAAGTTGCCACTGAAAAGCTTGCCAATGCTGAGAAGCTACTTGCCCAGCTCAATGCCGATAAAGCGAAAAAGGAAGCCGAACAAAAGCTTTTGGCCGAAAAACTCAAAAAATACAAAGAGACAATTGTCAAGGCTGATCAATTATTTGAATCCAAGACCTATCCTGAATCCAAAATTCAATACGGCGAAGCTATTAAGCTTTTTGAAATGGAGCAATATCCCAAAGACCGTATTGCCGTTATAGATTCATTGTTGGCAAAACAGGCAGCTGACAGGCTTTTAGCCCAGAAAATGGCTGAAGAGCAGAAAAAGCTTCAGGGAGAAAACAGTTACTTGAAAAACATACAGACCGGAGATGCAAACTATGCGAAAACATTGTGGTTGGTTGCTGTTTTTTATTATCAGGAAGCACTTAAATTTAAGGCAGGTGACAAGATTGCCATTGGGAAAATTGAGGATTGCCAGAAAATGATTGAAGGCAACATAACAGCCGAAAAAATGCTTTTATATACCACTTCGGTTAAAAAGGCAGACGAAGAACTGCAGGCAAAAAAATACAGCTCCGCACGTTTTTACTACGGTCAGGCAGCTGCAGTGCTTCCTTGGGAAAGTTATCCAAAAGGACAGTTGATATTGGTTGAAAAATTAATATCTTCATCAGATGTTAATGGAACCGAAGCAAACTACCTGGAAGCTGTAAAAAAAGCTGAAGAGGCTGTGGTTTTAAAGAATTTTGCCGTTGCTCGTTTCTATTTTCAAAAGGCGATAACGCTTAAACCAGACGAAGAGTATCCTAAGCAGCAATTGAAAAGACTATCTTCAGAATAGTAAAACCATTTGTGTAGTTTCTCGTAGTAAACAGTATGGTTTGGAACCGTTCAGAACAATTTCAAACCATCAGATGTTATTGGAAAGTATATATTATGTGTAGTTAACAAAATATTATAAATGACTGATAAAATATATATTCCTGCTGACTATATACCAATATTGATCCAGTCGCTGGTAGCTTTTGGTTTTGTCGCACTAACAATGTTTGCAACTCATTTCATCTCAAGTAAGCGGAAAAGAATCAGAACTCTGCGAAAGGATGAGAATTTTGAGTGCGGAATTGAAGTTCAGGGTAATGCCAGATTTCCATTTTCTGTGAAGTATTTCCTGGTTGCGATCCTGTTCGTCCTTTTTGATGTCGAGATTATCTTTTTTTATCCTTGGGCAATTAACTTTTTAACGATGGAATGGAGAGAATTCTATGCAATGCTGCTTTTCGTTGCGCTACTTCTCTTCGGTTTTTATTACATCTATGAAAAGGGGGCTCTGGAGTGGAACAATGACGAATAATATATTTTAACAATCTTTATCATGTCTCAATATAACCTGGTAGAACCTCCGGAAGGCTATTCGGCTCCCGGATTTTTTGCAACAACCCTCGATAGCGTAGTAGGGCTGGCCAGAAAGAATTCCATCTGGCCGTTACCTTTTGCTACTTCCTGTTGCGGTATCGAATTTATGGCTACCATGGGTGCCAATTATGATCTGGCGCGCTTTGGATCAGAACGGTTGAGCTTCTCTCCGCGTCAGGCAGACTTGCTCATGGTAATGGGCACCATCGCCAAAAAGATGGGTCCCATCGTTAATCAAGTTTATGAGCAAATGGCTGAACCGCGTTGGGTTTTGGCTGTCGGTGCCTGCGCTTCAAGTGGTGGTATATTTGATACCTACAGTGTCCTTCAGGGAATTGACCGTGTTGTTCCTGTGGATGTGTATGT
>CAIRSO010000592.1 GCA_903881215.1 uncultured Bacteroidia bacterium | reverse complement strand
TTATAGGATTTTTCTACTTCGGGATTGATCGTGAGGTATCTTATCAAAATTGCGATAGCAGGGAATACCACTGCAGATGCTTTTGAAAGACAAGCAAGAACAAACAAGACATATGAGAGAGCAAGCCAGAAATACTTCTTTACCTTATTGTTTAAGTACTTGTACCATGAGATTAGGCCTGACAAAAAGAATAAACTGCTCAAAACATCTTTTCTGGCCGAGATCCAGGCAACCGATTCAACATGCATCGGATGTACAGCAAATAAGGCGGCCACAAAAAATGCAAGAATCAAATTCCTGGTAAACAGGAAATACATCAGTGTAAAAACAAGGATTGTATTTAGTGCATGCAGAATGATATTTCCAATGATAAAAGGTTTTGGTGATATCCCATCCGGACAACTTCTGCAGGTGTTATCATTCAGGCTCAGGCTGAGGATAGTAAGCGGATGATAATTCGATGAAACAACAGTGGAAAAAATCTCCTTCAGATCAGGATCTCCGCCCGATCTTACAAGTCTGTTGTTGATTACATAAGCATCGTCATCCCAACTTACAAAATTATTCCGGACCGCTCCTGAATAGGTAAGAATTACAAGAAATACAAGCAAAATTGCAGAACTATACAACCACTTGTCTGAATAATTATAACCCTGAGCAAATTCCCTGTCGAACAAATATTTTGTTTTCGCTTCTGACATCTTGCTAAAGTATAAATAGTAAACAAAAAATCCGGCCAAGGCCGGATTTTTTGTTTACTATTTTACTTGTAGTTGGCCGGATTCTCGTCCTGCCACTCATTGATACCATCACGTAACCTGTTTCGGAAGGTGAGCGTATCTGTACAATGGTAAGTGAAGTTAGTAGCAGGATCAGTGTATTTGTACTTAAGGAAGATTTTCCTGTCCTGAAGCAGTTTAGGCCTGTTGAAAACACTTGCCCCATCGGGTGTGATAACGAAGTTTGAACCAGGTACACTACTGACAGTAATGTCATTTCCGTTAAGGGTAAGGAGCATTTCAGGTTTTCCTGTGACTTGATCAAGAAACCCCGGAGCATTCAACGAGTTGGGCGAATTAGTCGTTAAAGTCCAAACCTTAGGCTCGGGCATCGGAACAGCAGTATGATACCTGATAGTAGAATCGGCCTTGGCCGGTCTGTTAACAACAGCAACACCGCCATGCCAGTATTTGCCAAAGAGCATATTATCATACCTAAGTCCAATTACAGCATAACGTCTTGGTTCAATAATCGTATCAGCATCAGCCGAAGTAATCTTGAATGGCAATACATAAGTCGCTATTTTCGTAGCAGGATCACCAAGAAACTTTGCCGAGTCAGGCCTGATAACTACCGATCCCATATGCTGCCCAGCCTTGATCACCATGGTGTTGGCGCTGCTAATGGTATAGTAGCTAGCTGGCAGTTGTTGAAATGCAGTAACCGTAGCGACAGGATCCTTGATATAGCCATTGGCTGCTGCCTTAAAGATGGCAAGCGTTGCAGGTGTAACCAAGGTTCCATCAAGAATAAAACTCACATTTCTATCCTTGGTATTTTCCATTACTCCTCCAAGAGTGACACCTACCTCAATTTTCATGCCTTCGCCTACGACAAAGGTTCTTACATCGGTCTGGTATGGGAAGTAGATTCCTGAATAATTGTAATCCAATATGTAATCCGGATAGCATGCAACCATGGCTATCGAGACAACAATAAAAGCTAGGAATTTTTTCATAATTATTTCTTTTTAAATTTTATTTCCACGATTGCCATCCTTCATTCTGCACCAGATTACTCATCCTCATGATTTCATTGAAAGGAATGGGATTGTATGGAGACTGGAAGTCACGTTTCTCAACCTCAAGATTAAGATCATATGTGAACGTTGGTGTTGCTGAGCTCTTCGTGATATTGGCACCATGCACGGGTAAATTAATCACCGATTTCCAGTTAGCATCTGTTGTCCACCGACGAAGATCATAAAACCTTATTCCTTCGAAACAGGTTTCAATCCTTCTTTCATTCTTGACCAGAGCGTCAAAAGCAGCCTCTGTAGTCTGAGCATCAAGGAAAGGATCGGTGGCAGGTAAACCATTGGTATTATCGTAAGTTTTCCTCACACGCAAAAGTTTAATTGCAGCTTTGGGAGTCATACCGTATAGAGCAGTATTAGGATTCTGGGTAACATGGTTAGCTGCTTCGGCAAAGGTTAGAATCATGTGTGACCACCGGATAAGAAATTTGGAGTGAGTAGTGGTAGCCGGACTTGATGCCGTAGGATTCCATCCCATGAAAACATATTTTTTAATATGGTAATTTGTACGGCTGTTGGTTGGTTTGGACCCAGCTGCATCAGCACCAATATCAGTAGGATTTAAACCTGCATTCCAGTTTCCGAATGTGTACATAACCGCTCCTGTATTGTTTAGTTTGGCCTGTGCCTGGTTATGGAAAATGATGGAATAGAACCTTGGATCCCTTCCGGCATAAGGATTAGCTGGATTGTAAAGGCTTAAAGGATCCGTGATCGGGTAACCGTTAGCCATTGGAAAGGAATTAACAAGTTCCTGGGTTGCACCAAGTTCGCCATTTGAACTGCCACCGAAACCGCCTGGGTAGAACATTCTTTCCATACTGGTGTTACCTGTGTTGTAACGGGTTGTCATGACAATTTCTGGTGAATTTGGATTGGTCCACACTACTCCGGAAGTCGGGTTGAAGCTGTTACCCCCTACGGCATCGACAGTCATCTTGAAATTAATGACTTTCATGGCATTGGAAGCAGCACTGTCCCAACGAGCTTTTACATTGCCAGGATTAAACCTTGGGCTTGCCCAAGTAAGGTAAACCATAGCCTTCATAGCCCTGGATGAAATTCCGTCAAAACGACCCCAGTATTTTCCTCCGGCATAAACCCTGTCTGCAGCGAGCGGAACAAGATAATCCCTGTGTGCAATGGGTAGATATTTGTAGGCAGAATCACAATCAGCTAGGATTTGTGCAACACATTCATCGTAAGTATTACGAGCCAAATTAACAACATCTTCCGTGCCATATACTTCCTTGACAATCGGGAATCCTAACATTTGTCCGTTTAATCCTTTTCCTCCGAACTTTTGGAGAAGGTCTAACTCGAACCAGGCCCGAAGTGCAAAAGCCTCCCCTTGAAGTCTGTTTCTTACCATATCGTTCCATTTGGTGTTGAACACAAACTTTGTATTGTAGCCACGTCTGTCCTTTAGAAACAGGTTACAATTCCTGATAGCCTTGTAGTTACGATCCCAGTATGTCTGGAATGGATCGAGGCTGGTAGGCATCGCATTTAGTGCATATCTTCTCATAACATGAGTTGAATTGGTAAGCACACCATCATCAGTCGCTCCGTCAAGATAAGCACCTTCATTGTCATTGTAGTTTCTGACATTGGAATTTACCTGGTCATAACACCAGCCGACCAGTCCCTGGACCAATTGCTGGTTTTCCCAGAGAAGTTTATCATCATAGTTTCCATTGGGATAAGTATCCAGAAATTTCTGGCACGACATCAGAAGGACTACCATGATACTAATTCCTATTATTTTCTTCGTCTTCATAATTAGCATAAATTAGAAATTGAATTTTACTCCTGCTGTGAAGGTTTTGAACAAAGGGTAAACCGTTACTCCGGAATTAATAGATTCAGGATCAACATCCTTAATTTTGGAGACAGTTAAAAGGTTTGCTCCCCTGACATATATTTTTATCCCGTTGCTCCCCATAAAGTGAACCGTTTTTGCCGGTATGGTGTAGGACAACTCTACATTCTGAATCTTGAAATAGTCTCCTTTTTGAATCCAGAAATTAGAGGTAACGAAGTTGTTATTAACCTTATAGTAGGTAAGACGTGGATAAGATCCGTCGACGTTGTTGAGCACAAAATTTGAATAGTTATAGTCACCCCAGCCATTCCAGTAATAAGGATTAGTAAGAGCAACGTCGAAAAACGCCCTGCCATTTCCAAGCATAAACAGCTCAATGCCTTTGTATTTTAATGTAAGATTGATGCCATAATATAACCTCGGGGAGGAATGACCAATCATAGACTGATCATTGTCATCGATTACACCATCACTGTTATTGTCAGCATACTTGAGGTCACCTGCGCTCAACACGTTATCATAGATCTGAGGTACTACGAGCGTTTCAGCATTGGTCTGGAACTTTCCGATATAGGTTTGCCCAAATATGGCATCTGTTGCTTTACCGGTTCTATTCTGATAATCAAACCTGTAGTTAGGCTGATCATAAACATCCCTGGTTCCTTTCGTTGATGTTACGTTTGCTCCCACAGTAAACTTTAATCCATTAATCTTATCTGAGTACAGAAGATCAGCAGTATAAGAATTGTAGGTGCTCTTGGCATAGTTTTGATATGGTCGTCCACCGGAGAGACCTGCTGCATATGGCATCACATTGCTTAGCTGTGCAATAACGCCATCATTTGACCAGCGCCAATAAGTAACATTCAACGATAGTTTATTTTTAAACAACAAGGCATCAAATCCAACATTTAATTCTTTTCTTCTTTCCCAAGTCAGGTCCTGATTTCCAATTCTTTGAACAGAAGTTCTCCTGACTCCAGTTTCCTGGGTACTTCCAAACCATTGACTGGACGAATAGGGACCGAAAGCGCTACCACTACCATCCTGAGCAAACCGCGTCTCATCATAGTGAGGAAAGAGGAAAGTTTCGTTGCCGATAACGCCATATTGAGCCCGTAATTTAAGGAAATTAAGAAAATGTAGATTGGACATGAACCCCTCATCAGATACTACCCAGTTTGCACCAAAGGATGGAAACAAATTGAATCTTTTCGTTGGTGCGAAGCTGGATGCACCGGCATAATTCAGAACAGCCTGTAAAGAATATTTATCCTTGTACGTATAAGATGAAGAAGAGACGTAGGTTAACTGCCTGAAAGGTTCCTCTACTCCATTGATAAAAGTTTTGGAAAGAAAACCAGTAAGCACGGATTGTATGTCATGTTCACCAAAAGTTCTGTCATAGCTAAGGGCTTCATAAACAGTGTAACGCTGGAAATAAAAGTCCATGAGTTTGTTGGTGGTGGACATCAATGACAAGGTATGTGATGAAGACCTTACGATCGTATCACTGGCCGTCTTAGGTGATATAGAAGGGACATAGGCAATGTAATCGTTACTTTTGCCAATCCTTACTAAGTTATGTACATTGACGCCAAGATATGTGCTGGATTTCAGACCTTTGATTAAACTACCCAGATCATAATTCAGTGCCGCATTAATTACTCCGGTTCGGCCTCTGTCGCTGTAATATCCCTGGCCGGTAAGATTTCCAATAGGATTGCCCAGGGGGTAACCGTTTGAAATTCCATAAGGGTTGCCACTTGCATAGGAAACAAAAGAGTTATTAATACCATAATAGGGGACTTTTTCAACGGTCTGAGTTGCCGCATAAACCGGGTTTGCCACGGGAGGCATAAGATTTATGTCACTCAGAGCTGATGGAAATTCATTTAAACTCAGGGTATTATTTCCGGTACCTTCATCAGTATAGTTTGAATAAAAGCCGTAATTAGGTGAACGTCTGAAAGTTTGGTTACCGTAAAAGCTGAATTTGATGTTAATCTGATCATTGATTTTAACAGTTGCATTCTGCCGGGCTGTAATGTTTGTATAGTCAGCTTTAGCACCCATGTTATAAATATCGCCTTCACTTGCTATCCCAAGATAGGAGAAATATTGAACGATATCATTACCACCGGATGCTGAAAGATTCACCTTTGTCATAGGCTTAATATTCTTTAGCATCATGTCCCTGTAGTTGACATTTGGATAACGGAGGCTGTTAGGGTCGTTTTTTGCGTACTCATCAATGGCTGCCTGTGGATACAATGTATTCACGACGCTATTGGTCCTTGCCTGGTTATTCAGTTTGGCATAATCAACACCGGAAGTCCATCCGGGCATCCTGTCGATGGTACTTATGCCTTTTTCGACATCAACTGCGAGCATTTTTTCATTTTTCACACCATGTTTGGTAGTGATAACGAGGACACCGCCGTTGGCTTGAGGACCGAACATAGCCGTTGACACAATTCCTTTCACCCATGTTGCTGATTCTATTTCAACAGCATCAAGAGGAGCCTCCTGAATATCGGTAGGCATTCCGTCAACAAGGATCATCGGCATGTTACTGAATTTATCCGTTGACCCAAAACTGTTGCTCAAACCAGAGTAGTTTTGAAGTCCTTCCAGAGGACTTAATCCCGTTGATCCATCTTGTTCACGAATATCAAATCCTGAAGTCATTCCTGTGAAAGTGTTGCGGAGATCAATTGTAGGATATCTTTCAAATCTGGATCCCAGGAATACTTCCTCAGGGCCAGTAATTCTTCGTTTTTTGAGAGAAGTAAAAGGTAACTGTACTACGTCAGCTGAAGTCATCTGATATTTAGATTTTGAAAGAACAACAGTTTTCTTACTGACCAGTTCTCGTGCTACATTTACAGATGGTTCATATGGAAGTATCGTCACTGTGACCACATCTTCGGGATAAGCTTTAAACTTAACTGAACCGGTTGCATCCGTTTCTGTATGAATAATCCCTTCTCCAACAACAACACTTGCATTTTGAACAGGTGCATTTGCTTCATCGACAACTTTGATTGAAATGTCGATCAATTGCCTGACTTTCTTTGCTTTTTGCTGTCCCTGGGATTGCACTGTAACGGCAAACATCAGGCAGAAAAGCAGTAATCCGGCTGTTATTATTTTCTGGTAGAATATATTAAGTAATCTCATAAACTTTGTTTTTTAAGTTTCAGTTTACCAAACAGGGTTGGGAACAAAATTTTTCATCTTCAAAGCATCAGCGTTGTTGAAGGGCAGATAATACATCTGGGGTTTCCAGACAGGTTGCCTGTCAGCCGATAAGGGTGTGCGAACATACTTATACCCTGTTGGGTAAGTACTACTGACTGTTACTTTTTCAGCAATCATTCCATAGAGAGTACTGGACTGAGATGCAGGTAAATCCATCCAACGGATGAGGTCATGGTAATAGTGTCCCTCAAAAGAGAGTTCAACATTGCGCTCATTTTTGATCCTTGGCCTAAAAATATCTATTGCACCTGTATAGGCAGAGGGAACATTGGGCAATCCGGCTCTGGTCCTGACTGCATTGATTGCATCAACAGCAGTTAGTGTTGCCCCTGGGGCTTTCCCACTGGGTCCATATGCTTCATTGGCACATTCCGCATAATTCAGGTAACATTCTGCCAGCCTGCAGAGTGGATCGGCAAAAATAGAGGAGACCTGGTTTTTTGTGCTGTTGTTCCAATTTAATTTTCTAAGGTAATATCCAGTTTTTGTAATGCCCAGGAAAGACTGGTTAAGCAACTCTCCGTAAGTAGTTCCCTGGAACCAAATCTGAGCCTTACCGCTTGCCCAACCGAGAGCAGTTGACTGGTTTGTGACAACATCCATGTCAAGCCTTGGATCCCTGTTGGCAAATGGGTCCTGCTCATTGTAGTGCCCTGCACTGGTTGCTGCACTCCTGTCGGCAGCCGTATTCAAAGGCTCTCCCCATTTGGTTTCATATTTATCTACCCAGTTTTGGGTAGGGCATACGCCGGAATAAGATCCGGTACTAGCTCCAAATACACCATTCATGAACACTGCACCATAACCGCGGTTGGTATTGGTAAGCCAATTGCCACCATTCCAGGAAAGTAATCCTGCAGTATATGACCAGAGGTCTTCATCAGTGCAATCAGCACCGTAATAGTTGAGATAACGGGATGCTGCAGGCAACAGGAAAAGTCCATTATCCTGTGCAAGCTTCAATGCAGCCCATGAAGCAACAGCAGCCTCCTGCCAATCGGTGGCACCATGCGCGTTGTTCAGCGGACTCGCCGCAAACATTAATGCCTTGGCTTTCCAAGCGAGGGCAACCATTCCATTTGGCCTGTACATTTCGTTGGCAGCATAGTTAAGGTGGTTCGGAACGCCAAGAGGAGGATCCCTTCTGATTTTTTCAGCCTTTTGGAGGAAGACAAAAGCGGAATCAAAGTCAGCGGCAATCTTGGTGCAGGTTTCATGTTTTGAAAGCCTGGGTAGATCCCATTGATCATCGGGCCCAATTACTTTGGTAATGTAAGGCATTGGCCCCCAGAATTGGAACAGGGTAAAGTGGCACAGTGCCCTCACAAAATAGGCCTGGCCTTTCAGATCATCCTTTTCCTTTTGAGTGGCATCCTCAATCCGGTTCACATTCTTAATTGCCATATTGGCTCTTCGAATAGAAATGAAACACGACCAAAGCACCGGGTTTCGTGCCCCGTCATAGGTAAGCTTGTTTACGATGGTTTCAGACATATTGCCCGATTTCCAGGCGTGGCCTTCCATGTAACGACCCATGTCGGCGCAATCAGTTACTCCTTCGATTGAATACTTCTGGTCCCAGGCATCCCAATAGAATGGGAAGCAAACTTTAATATTAAAATCGGACCAGCCACCCGACCACATGCTACCGGCTTGCTGAAGCCTACCGTGGTATACAGCATCAAAATAGCTCTCAAAGTTGGTAAGCCTCGTGAATATTTGATCATCAGTCAATCCCTGTTCTGGAGACTTGTCGAGATAGTCGTTCAGAAATTTGTCTACGCACGAAGTTGAAATGAAAACACTTAACCCGGCGAGAAATATAATTAGAAATAATTTTTTCATAATATCTGTCTTTGAAATTAGAATCCAACTTTAACACCCAACCTGAAAGAAGCCATGATGGGGTAATATCCTTGATAGAAGTTGGTAGCTTCCGGGTCACCTTCGACCAACGGGGTTAAGGTGAAGAGGTTACTTCCACTACCATAGATCTGAAGACTTGAAATTCCGATTGCATTTTTCAACGCACCTACATTTGTGAATGTATAACCGAGAAATAAATCTTTCAAACGAATGTAGGAGGCATCCCTGAAGTAACGGTCCTGAATGATGGTCTGATAGCCTCTATCGGCCTCACCACCTCCCCAGACAAGGTTATCCTGACTGGAACTACCACTGTAATGGAGTGTGGCATGTCCGGCATTCGGATTTGTTGGGGTCCAGTAATCGAGCTGCGATTTATGCATCCGCCAGTCACCTTTGATAAATTCAACTTCCCAGGCCTGATTGTACTGCACATATTTTCCCTGGTTTCCTGCCAGAAGAAAATTGAAATCAAATCCTTTCCAGTTAAATCCACTGGAAAAGGAATAAGTGATGGGAGGATAGGTCAAACCCGGTATCGGGTGCTTGTCGAACGCGTTGATGGTACCGTCAACCTTATAATCCAGGAACTTGTAGTCTCCAACATAAAGCCTGGTAATATCAACCGGAGAGACATTGTTGTGAATGTCATCAATAGAGTTATAGTACCCCGATCCGGTAAGCTGAACACCGTTTAACTCAAGTCCGACAAGTCCATACTCTTGGTTCAGCCAACCGGTTATAGGTTTACCGGCTTCTTTCATGAAATCAGGATAGCTGGCCGGGTCATCCTTGAAGATCACACGGTTTTCATTAAATCCAAAAATAGCTTTTGCAAAAAAGTTGAAATCTTTTCCGAATTTCTTTTTGAATTCAATATCAAGATCAATACC
>CAIRSO010000591.1 GCA_903881215.1 uncultured Bacteroidia bacterium | reverse complement strand
ATTATCCAAATTTTGAAATCATTATCGTCAACGATGGCAGCAAGGACAATACCCTGATTAAAGCAGTTGAAGCATATGATTTGGAGAAAGTTCCCTATGTGGTAGATTACAAAATTGATCACAATGAAATCCTGGATATATACAAATCAAAAAAGAAAGCTTTCAACAATCTGACCATTATCAATAAAGTAAACGGAGGGAAAGCCGATGCCCTGAATGCAGGAATCAATATTGCAAAGAGTCAGTTTTTTATAGCCATAGATGTAGACTCAATCATCGATCCCTACGCTTTACAGAAGCTCGTACTTCCTTTCCTTACTCAAACTGATAAAAGGGTTATTGCCACCGGGGGTGTAATCCGCATTGCCAATTCATGCAAAATTAAAGATGGACAGTTGGTCGAGATTAACGTACCTGACGATTTCTTACCAAGATGCCAGGTGATAGAGTACAACCGAGCCTTCCTTTTGGGAAGACTTGCTTGGAGTCGTTTAGATGGATTGTTGCTCATTTCCGGAGCATTGGGTCTCTTTGACAAGGAAATCGCCATAGCATGCGGTGGTTATTACCCCAAAACTGTTGGAGAAGATATGGAAATCGTAGTCCGCATGCGTAAATACATGGCCAACAAAAAGGAGAAATATAAAGTAGTCTACATTCCTGAACCTCTTTGCTGGACTGAAGTACCATCAAGTATTAAGATATTGGGTACTCAGCGAAACAGGTGGACGCGCGGAACCATCGATACTATCTTTATTCATGGGGATCTCTTTCTTAATCCAAAGTATGGTGTGATGGGGATGCTTTCTTTTCCCTATTGGGTCTTTTTTGAATGGCTGGCTCCAATTATTGAAGTATTTGGAATATTCTATTTTATCCTGATTGCCTTCTTCGGATATCCAAACTGGCCATTTTTCAGCGTAACTTTATTTTTTGTCTACTTCTTTTCAGTATCATTTTCGACCTATGCGATTCTCTTCGATCACTTGATTTTTCACAGGTACACCAAGAAATCTATGCTCTTTAAATTATTGGTAACAAGCTGGATTGAGCCCTTTTTCTACCATCCGATGGTTACATGGTGGTCTCTAAGGGGCAATTGGGACTATTTTGTGATGAAAAAGAAGGCCTGGGGTAAAATGACCAGAGCAGGATTTTCGAACGAAAATGTGAAAGTTGAAGCAGCCAAGCCTTAATTTAAAGCCATATGACCTAAATCGATGTAGAAGGTAGTTCCATGCTTTACGTCGGTTGTAAAATTCACTTTGCCATCCAAATATTGTTCTCCAAGAATCTTCATACTGTAGGTTCCCAATCCCCGCTGCATGCCTTTTGTTGAAAAAGTGCGCATAAAAACCTGCAGCTCAATGTCCGTTGGCATAAACAAATTGTTATGTACCGAAAACCGAAGTTTATCTCCTAGCCTCTCAGCTTTCAACGTAATGGTCTCACCAGAATTACTTGCCTCCAAAGCATTCTTTACCATGTTGTTGATGATTTTTCTAAGAATGACGGGATCACTGATAAAAACGATAGAATCGGAAGATTCGTCCAGAATAATCTCCTTCTCGTTTGCAACCTCGTGGAATCTTAGATCTTTTACAACTACATTTAAGAACTCCAAAGAATTAATTTTCTGGTTATTTATTATCAATGAGGAATTTTCTGCCTGCAGCAACAATCGTTGGGTGGTAATCTCATCAAGAATTTGCTGACTTAATGAGGAAGCAATATTTAACAATTCGGCCTTTTCTCCTTCCTCCACAACATCCATCAGTTCAAAGATATTGCTTAAACTTCCAGCTGTATTCAGAATATCATGGAAGAAGATACGCTCTATTAATCCCCTTCTCTTCTTGTCGGTTATATCGATCACAGAAAAGATGGTAAAGTATTCATCCTCATAAACAAAAGGAGTAGAAGTAACCTCAAGTTCCATAGCAATCTCTTTCCCATTGACCATCCGACGAACCCTGCACTCTTCTGTGGTCTTTGTCATGGTCCTTTTGCTCTGATTAATCGCATTAATAGCGCCACAAAAACGACAATGCTCAGTTGTTCCACAACCTCCCTCCTCTTCCTTGGCATGAACGCATCCGAAAGCTTCACCAAATCTTTTCCCCAGGATTTTCTCCACACTATCCACCCCAAGGCTCTTCATCAGCACATCATTGACAAAGACGATTTGTCTTTCTTCGTTGAAAATGCAGAAAATATAAGATAGGGAGCAAAAAATTTCATTGATAAATGGCAAGAAGTCCAGCTTTGTTTTGCTTAGCAGAACATCTGCCATCGAAACTCGTTCGGCAGGTGCAAATTTTGTCTTCATAAGGGATAAAGAAAATTCAAACACAAAACTAACACAATTTCTTAGTTAAAAATGGAAGAAATTGGGATTCATTTCTTCCGGATTGCACTCATCTGGCTAATTAAAACTAGCCTGTCTTAACCCAGAATAAGCGGTTTATCAACTTTTTCCTTTAACAGGGCTATCTCAAATACATCTCCAACATTCCTTACGAAATGAAAATTCAACCCTTTTAAATAAAGCTCATTGATATCCTCGAGGTTTTTCCTGTTTTGTTCCGACAGGATAATCTCCTTGATGCCGGCTCTTTTGGCAGCCAGAATCTTCTCCTTGATGCCACCCACGGGCAAAACCTTTCCGCGAAGAGTGATCTCTCCTGTCATGGCCAGATTCCTTTTCACTTTTCGCTGCGTATAGGCCGACGCAAGTGCAGTTGCCATCGTTATTCCTGCCGATGGCCCATCCTTGGGAATTGCACCTTCAGGTACGTGGATGTGGACATCCCACTTGTCAAAAATTTCAGGTTTCAATCCGATCTCCGAGGCATGAGATTTCAAGTATTCAAGGGCAATGGTGGCTGATTCTTTCATCACTTCACCAAGATTTCCTGTGATGCTAAACTTTCCCTTCCCTGCACTCAGACTGGTTTCAATATAGAGGATCTCTCCGCCAACAGAAGTCCAGGCTAATCCTGTAACGACACCTGCATACTCATTTCCTTCATAGCTGTCTTTGGTGTATTTGGGAACACCAAGATACCCCCGCAAATCTTCCTCAGATAATTTCTTCTGGTAATCAGTGTCTGATACGATCTTTCGGGCAACTCTTCTAATTACTTTGGCGAGCATTTTATCCAGCTCCCTCACTCCTGATTCCCTGGTGTAATTTTCAATGATTCGAACAAGAATCTCCTTGGAGAATACCACACTTTTCTTTTCCATGCCATGATTGTCAAGCTGACGTTTTACGAGATGACGCTTGGCAATCTCCAGTTTCTCTTCCATCAGATAGCCGCTCACATCAATCAGCTCCATCCTGTCTCTGAGGGCAGGATGAATGGTTGAAATGGTGTTGGCAGTGGCAATAAAAAGTACCCTGGAAAGATCAAAATCCACATCCAGGTAGTTGTCGTGAAACTCAATATTCTGTTCCGGATCAAGCACTTCCAAAAGCGCAGATGCTGGATCACCGTGAAAATCTTTGGAAACCTTATCAATCTCATCCAAAATAAAAACTGGATTCGATGAGCCTGCTTTGATCAGGTTCTGAATAATACGTCCGGGCATGGCCCCTATATATGTTTTTCTGTGACCACGAATTTCAGACTCATCGTGAAGTCCACCTAAGCTCATGCGGATATATTTTCGGCCCAGAGCTGTTGCAACCGATCTGCCCAGAGAAGTTTTCCCTACTCCGGGAGGACCATAAAGGCAGATGATTGGAGATTTCATATCTCCTTTCAATTTCAATACTGCCAGATGCTCCAGGATACGCTCTTTAACGTTATCAAGTCCGAAGTGATCTTCATTAAGTACTTTCTCAGCATGCTTAAGATCAAAATTATCTTCTGTATATTCACTCCAGGGCAGATCCAGTAAGGTGTCGAGATAACCTATCTGAACGGAATATTCTCCTGCTGCAGGATTCATGCGAGACAGTTTGCCCAACTCTTTTTCGAAAAGTTTTTGAATATCCTCTTTCCACAGTTTCTGCGAAGCCCTTTTCTTCAATTCTTCCAGCTCCTGCTGAACCGGACTCCCACCCAATTCATCCTGAATGGTTTTAATCTGCTGATGAAGGAGGTATTCGCGCTGCTGCTGATCAAGATCAACTTTCACCTTCTGTTGAATATCTTTCTTTAGCTCAAGCATCTGCACCTCTCTCATCAAAAGCGAAAGCAACTTGGTGCTCCGGTCTTTGATATCGTTTCTTTCAAGTAAATCCTGCTTTTCAGCAGTATTCAGATCTGTATTGTTGCAAATAAAATTAATCAGGAAGGTGACATTTTCAATATTTTTGACCGCAAACTGTGCTTCCTGAGGTATATTGGCAGATGATCTGACTATTTTCAGGGAGAAATCCTTGAGGGATTCAATGATGGCTGAAAATTCATGCGATTTGGTGTCTGAAATAACTTCTGGCAGTGGATGAACTGTAGCCATCAGGTAGGATGGGTGCGCAAAAGGCTTTCCGATTAGGATGCGCTTTTTCCCTTGAAGTATCACGGTAGTTGAGCCATCCGGCATCTCAAGAATCTTCAAAATCTCTGCCATCGTCCCAACTGGATAAAGGTCACTAAGATTTGGATCCTCTATCTGACCATTTCGCTGTGCCACTGTTCCAACCAATTTAGAACCGCTGTAGGCTTCCCTTACAAGATTCAAGGATTTTGACCTGCCAACACTGATTGGCATCACAACTCCCGGAAACAATACCGCGTTGCGTAGGGGAAGGATTGGCAGAAGATCGGGGACATTTGCCGAGAAAAGTTCTTCATCATCACCATCAGAGATGATTGGATAAAAATCCTGTTGATCTTCATCCAAACTTGAGAAAATGATAGTATTCTTGTTCCTATGATTTGAATTGTTCATTGCTATAGCTATAGTAATTGTAATATGACAAAATGTCGGAATACACTTCTAACCGACACCTTCAATACTTAGTCAAACGTTATGCCAAAGTAACAAAAAAATGGCCCCGATGTTTAAAACCAAGAGGCCCCGTATTTTGGAATACGGGGCCTCTTTTCACAAATACCAAAACTATGCTTTGCGTTTGTCCATGTGCTTCTGATAACGGTTCATGAACTTGTCGACGCGACCAGCAGTATCGACCAACTTCATCTTACCGGTATAGAAAGGGTGTGATGTATTCGAAATTTCAACTTTCAGCAATGGATACTGAACACCTTCAATTTCGATGGTTTCTTTTGATGCAGCTGTTGATCTTGTAATAAATGTATGCTCGTTTGACATATCTTTAAAACAAACCAGTCTGTAACTTTCCGGATGTATTCCCTTTTTCATGATAATCGTTTATATCTTAAATCTTTCTTCGTTTCCTTATTTATGGGTTGCAAAGATAAGGATAATTTATAATTCTGCAACAGATTAATAAAGTTATCTTCCAATCCGATTAAATTTATTCTATCGTCATCAGGACCTCATTCCCAGCTATTGGCTGGATTTTTTCGCGTTCTTCGCGAAGTATCCTTACCTCCTTCATGAGCATCGGAGCACGCTCAAACGGGGCATTCCGATCAAATAAAAAGCGCATCGTATAATGCGTTTTCGCATGGACACCACCAACAGACTTGTACATTGCCACCATCTTCGGATTAAAATCGCCTACCCAGGAAAGCTCAACCTCTGTAATCCATGGCTTTTGCTTCATGATTTTATCTAGATGCCAGAACACGGCTGATTCGAGCCCGCTTCCCTGAAATTTAGGAACCACACCCATCACAAGGATACGTGTGCGGGTAATTGTTCGGATCTTTTGATACCAGAAGAATTTCAGCAAACTCCATAGATCAAGTTTTCCCTTTAGCTTAGCCAGCAGTTGATTCCAATCAGGAATCATACCAAAAAAGAGCACAGGTTCATCAAGATGATAGGCGAACCAAATGAATTTCTCTTCAGCAATGAGTTTCGCCATCTTCATCATACTTCGGATATCGTCGGTATCGACCTCCTGATGGTTATCATGTTGTGCCCAGGCCTCCTCATAAATATGCGTAAACTCTTTGATGTGCCTTTCCATCTGACTGAACTGAACATGTTCAAACCTGAAATTGGGTTTATTGGCCACCCATTCTGCAATCTTCCAAAACCTTTCGGGAAAAGGAACTCTCTGGTTCAGATGGTAAGTATATTGCTCAAAATAAATTTTAAATCCGTAATTTTCAAATAGTTGAAGATAATAGGGCTTGTTGTAAGGCATTCCGAAACCCTGAGGCATAAAACCTTTAACCAGCAATCCCCAATTGATCATGTTCTCGCCAAAATTGACCGGACCATCCATCGCTTCCATACCCCTTCCTGCAAGCCAGTCTCTGGCAGTATCAAAGAGGAGAAAAGCAGCAGCCAAATCATCTATGCACTCAAAATAACCAACCCCGCCTGTTGGTTGCCTGAAAGTATTGCATTTATTCCGATTGATAAATGCACCAATCCGGCCAATGGTTTTACCCTGAGAATCATTTAAAATCCATCTGGTACCTTCACCATGCTTTAAAAAAGCATTTTTTTTCGGATCAAAGGCACTGTCGACCATCGCTTCCAAAGGTGTAATCCAGTTGCTATCGCCCTCGTAAATCAAGTGAGCCAACTTATGAAAAGCCGTGACAGAACCGGGCTCTTTAACTTCAATTATTTGCATAACTGTTTGATCTAAATGGGTTAAGAATTCAAAATTTAAGATCGCAAGTCAACCAACTCACTGACAGCATCACATTCCAGCTGATCGATAAGGAGGTTGGCATTCTCCAGCGCTACTCCAGAATCAAGGGTTCTGAGCAGATGTGCCTGAATCAATGCAATATCATAAAGCTCACGGTTTCTCATGGAAATTTGTACGAAAACTCTCCTGAAAACTAGTGATAGTTGGGCATCTTTAGCCAATGGCGGAAAAAGCTCCAGAAAAGCTTCAAACTGCTCATTCTTTGCTGTCCGATCTGTCAAAGCAAGTCTCCCCATCATTAGCAAACCGGTAATCTTGCTAAGGGTTTTCTTTGCCAGACAATACTCGACAGCTTTTTTAAATGCGAATGGCGACTTTGAAAAAAGATTCATCGCTACCTGCTCTGCAATTTCTGTCTGCTGAATCTGCTTTACCCAGAAATCCATCTGATTTTCAGAAACTTCCTCAGGTTTCTCCAGTAAAGTAGCCAGTATCATGGTTTCGCGCCACTGTTTGTTCCATAATTTAAGTGCCAGCAGATGATCAGGGGCATAATTAGAAGCCAATTGTTGAAGCGAAACGACAGAAGCACCAAGATTCAGCTTGTAATGAACACCTCTTTGTGTCATTGAATCAGCTGTCTCACCATTTTGCAAAGGCTTGATTTTTCTGAGTATTTCCTGATATATCCTTTCGGAAACCGGATCATCGAGCAAATATTCCATCCTCACTATTTATTACTGAAGGTACAAAAATAACATCTTTCTTTTGTCTAATTCGAAAAACAGCTCTATATTTGCGAGCGAAACGACCAGGAGAGAATCTTTTTCACTCAGAAGAATGATTACTGGGAGTTCCATCTGGCAATTAAAAAAAAAATAATAATCAGATGAAACGACCATGAGAAAATGCTTCGCACACAGGAGAATGATTATTGTGGGAGTTCCATCTGGTAATTGAAAAACAAAATAATAAACAGATGAAATACGGTGGATGTAGCTCAGTCGGTTAGAGTAGTGGTTTGTGGTACCATTGGTCGGGGGTTCGAATCCCCTCTTCCACCCTAAGGAAAGCCCATAATGCAATATTTCAGCATTTGGGCTTTTCTTTTTCTAAAAAATCGCTACGTTCTTACCAGGAAATGCCCTAGCTTTGCAAATCATCAATCAAAACATACTCCCTACTTTATAAATAGGAACTTTCTCTTTTGCGATATTTAAAATCCGAAATTTTTAATCAAATGCCCATCATGAAAACCATGCGTACACGTTACTTTTTGATCTTAAACGGACTGTTTTTTATGCTGTTAATGACAATAGCCAATCCTTCCAAAGCTTCAGATCTTAGCAAAGCAGCTCTAATTCCAAAGCCGGTTTCCGTAAAAGCTTTGGGTGGTTCTTTCGAGTTATCAGCCGGTGTAGTCATCCGGATCGCCGAAGGTCAGCCTGAAATGCAAAAGGTTGCACAGTACCTCGCCAATCAACTGAATCCTGCCACCGGATACAATATCGCCATTGCAACTACCGGAGATATGCCTGCCTCTAACTATATTCTACTTGAAATATCCAATGCCAATAACCAGTTGGGACAGGAAGGCTATGAGCTAACTGTTACAAAAGATAATGTGCGGCTGTCGGCCGGAACACCGGAAGGTATTTTTCGCGGAATCCAGACCATTCGTCAGCTGTTGCCTGCCAACATTGAAAGCAGCCAACCACAAAAAGGCCCCTGGAAAATTGGAACGGGAACAATCGTTGACTATCCTTCCTACACTTACCGTGGATCGATGCTCGATGTTGCCCGGCATTTTTTCAGCGCCGACGATGTAAAGCGTTACATCGATCTGATTACTGCTTACAAAATGAACGTTTTACACCTGCATCTTGGCGACGACCAAGGCTGGAGAATCGAGATCAAATCGTGGCCGGCTCTTACCGAAATCGGTGGTTCAACCCAAGTTGGCGGTGGGAAAGGTGGTTTCTATACCCAGGAAGTTTACAAAGACCTCGTTCAATATGCGGCCGACAGGTTTATCACCATCATTCCTGAGATCGACATGCCCGGACATACCAATGCTGCACTCGCTTCTATTCCGGAGCTAAACCCCGACAACAAACCAACCAAACTATATACAGGAACCAATGTAGGATTCAGCACCCTGCAAACCAACAAAGAGTTTACCTATCAATTTTTGAATGATGTTATCAGGGAGCTTACCGCCTTGACACCGGGTCCTTACATTCATGTCGGCGGGGATGAATCGCATGTCACGAAAAAAGAAGATTACATACCTTTCATCGAACGGGTCCAGGAGATCGTTCTGGCCAATGGAAAACTGATGATCGGTTGGGACGAGACCACCCTTTCAGCCTTGAAACCATCTACAGTAGCTCAATATTGGTCCAAAGCTGAGAATGCAACCAGAGGTGTTTCCAAAGGCGTAAAAATTATTATGTCTCCTGCAGCAAAGGCATATCTCGACATGAAATACCATCCAAAAACACAATTAGGATTGCATTGGGCCGGTTATATTGAAGTCGATACAGGCTACAAATGGGATCCGGCCACACTTGTACCAGGTATTGCCAAAGAAAACATCCTCGGCATCGAATGCCCGCTTTGGTCAGAAACCGTCACCAACATTAAGGAGATTGAATCTTTGCTTTTCCCCAGACTGCCCGGATATGCCGAGATTGGCTGGACTGATGCAAAATCAAGGAACTGGGAAGAATATAAAATCAGACTCGGTTATCAGGCAGAAAGATTCAAAGTCATGGATATCAATTATTATCCATCTGCGAAAGTACCCTGGAAATCTGTAAAATAACATCAAGCCCGCTGTCAAATTCAAATTAGGAGTATAAAAATCCAGACAATTCAAAATTTGCTTCATGCAAGAAAAAAAATGGTTGGTATATTTGTCAGTTATTTTCGCCATGATCTTCTGGGCTTTTTCATTCGTTTGGGTGAAAGAGGTTTATGTGGTATACGGACCATTGACAACAGTACTTTTTAGGCTTCTAATCGCTTCTCTGCTTTTGCTGGCATTTGCCTTTCTGACCGGCAAGATGGTGAAAATCGAACGCAAAGATTACAGTACTTTTGTGCTACTCTCCTTTTTTGAACCCTTTCTTTATTTCATGGGTGAAAGTTATGGTTTGAAGTATGTGTCAAGTACTGTCGGAGCAATTATTGTAGCTACTATTCCGCTCTTTTCTCCTATTGCTGCTTCGAGATTTCATGGGGAGAAATTATTCCTCCGAACTTTTTTCGGAATTCTGCTATCATTCTTTGGCGTTTCAATTGTCGTCTTCGACAACTCTTTCAACCTGACAGCTTCACCGCTAGGGATTGCCCTGGAATTTCTGGCTGTTTTGTCTGCTATCGGATACATTGTGGTGTTGAAAAAACTGGCCGTAAAATACAATCCCACATCTATCATCACCTATCAGAATCTGTTGGGAATCATCTATTTTCTCCCCTTATGGCTGTTGTTTGAATACAAGGATTTTACGGCTGTTCCATTTAATTGGCCCGCATTCGCGGGGATATTAAAACTCTCCATATTCGCTTCCTGCATAGCTTTTATCTTCTACGCGCACAGCGTCAAGAGGCTGGGTATCAATAGTGTCAATATTTTCATCAACATTATTCCCGTTTTTACCGCCATTTTTGCCTGGTACATTCTCGACGAGCCACTTACCATGAGAAAATTCGTCGGCATGGCCGTTGTGATTGCCGGATTGCTGCTGGCCCAGGTGAAGCTCAGAAAATCGACCGAGGAGATTTTGGCCATTCAGCAGGAGACGGGGCGGTGAAGAAGGACGGAAGGAAGGACTGGGAGACTGGGGGACTGGGGGACTGGGGGACTGGGGGACTGGGGGACTGGGGGACTGGGAGACTGGGAGACTGGGAGACTGGGGGACTGGGAGACTGGGAGACTTGGGGACTGGGAGACTGGGGGACTGGGAGACTGGGAGACTGGGAGACTT
>CAIRSO010000590.1 GCA_903881215.1 uncultured Bacteroidia bacterium | reverse complement strand
ATCTTCAATATTTTTGTTCCCGAAACAATTTGCACAAGTTGTCTGCTGCACAAACGTATTTATTAACAAAAACTGTAAGAGTATGAAAAATTTACAAAAATTTATTTTTGCTGCCGGATTGCTGATCGTGGCAGCATGTTTAATGTTAGCTTCCTGTACAAAGGAAGGTCCGCAGGGCCCTGCCGGAGTGGACGGATTGAATGGAGTTAACGGAACAGATGGTTTAAATGGTAAAGATGCAAATGCCTCTTGTCTGGTTTGCCACACCATAGCTAATTTTGATACAAAAATAGCTGAGTACCATTTTTCAAAACATTACCTGGGCAACACAAGTTCCAGATATACAAAGTTTTGTGCCAGATGTCACGTAAGTGAAGGATTTCTGCAAATTCTCGGCAGCGGAAAATACGTTGTTGCCAACGATATGCCGGCTGCAAACAGAGTTAACTGCACAACCTGCCACGCGCATTCTGGTTTTGATTTTTCCGGCGACACCGTTTCCCAGATTTTGACCACCACTTCACCTGTGTCTTTGAATTACAACAAGAATACATCAACTACAGATTTTGGCAAAATCAACAACTTATGCGTTACCTGCCACCAGATCCGTGGCGCTACGGCTTTGGTCTATTCTGATACAACGCTGAATCCTGATGTTCTTAACAAATCATTTGACCAGCTTCCATACTTCCCGTTTGCCAATGCAAGCGATGATGATACGGTTCAATACCTCACAGGAAGAAGTTTTTCTGTACATGATGGAAACCAGTCAAATCTTTTTGCCGGTATCAACGGATATGAATATAAAGGAAAAACCTATACAAAAACCTGGAAACACTCCGATGCTTCATGCACTGATTGCCACATGAACACCTATAATCCAGCCGACACAACCGGGGGACACACCTTGTGGGTTAACGAAGCTGAATGCACCGCATGCCATGGTTCAGATAAAATATCCCCTGTTCAGACCAGGATAGATGGGCTAATTGTCCAGCTGCGTACGCTTCTGGTTGCTAAAAAATTATTCAAGGAGACTGTGAATCCCACTACCGGGGCTAAATCATATAGCGCCTTGGCAACCCACGACTTCAATGGCAAACTCTACCCGAATACGCAAACTGCCGGCGATCTTTTTGCATCGTCTGTGAGCAACAATACAGTTAGTGCAACAACCGGATTGGTAATTTATGGCAACATGCTGAGATATGCCAAAGACACTGATTACTTGTTAAGGATCGGCCGCCCATGGAAGTATGGTGAATTAGGCGCAGCCTACAACTATGGATATATCAACAGCGAATTGTCAAGAGGCGCTCACAACCCGTTATATGCTGAACAAATCTTACAAAACTCTATCGATTATCTGAACACACATTAATCAAAATCGTTTATTGTAGTTAGCACAAATTCCAAAAATACCTTAACTCTTATTTTTGGAATTTGTGTTTTTTTTGATCCCGGTTAACTTCATGAATATTGAAACATCCTTTTCGAAACCGCTCTGAAAATTGTTATCGAAGAACAAAAAGCTTCAGAGACTCTGAAGCTTTTTTACTAATAAAATAATTCACCGTATCATTAATCGTTCAACCAAAAAAAAGTAATTATGCAAAATAAAAAGTTGAAAAAACTGATTACAATTTTTTTTGTACTCATTATCTTTTCATCCTGTTCCAGGGATTACATTGTGCCTGATCCGCCGGCCGCTCCGCCATCGCCTACTGAGAATAAAATCAGTTTTGAATTACAAATCTTACCCATTTTTGATGAAAAATGCGTTTCCTGCCATGGACCTGGGCAAACTCCACCAGATCTCTCTAACGACCATGCCTATCAGGCTTTAACAACTATGCCGGGAATGGTCGATACCATCACCCCCGGAAACAGCACGCTATACAAGAAAATGGCTTCCGGCGGTAGCATGGCCCAATATTGCACCAAAGCAAATGCCGATTCAGTCTACAAATGGATCAGGCAGGGCGCCAGACATAATTAATTGATTTATTAACACTAATAATTATTCGAAATGCATACATGTAATATGGGTAATATGAGACGATTAACGCTCAGTTTCTTCTTCTTGATGAGCTGTCTGGGCGTAATGGTTGCCCAGGATTCGATTCCTGAACAGCCAGCGCAAAAACCTTTGGCAAAAGCTCCTTTTGAAAGCGGATATTTCATTGCAGACCAAACCGTTTCCCTTCCTCCTGCCAGAACGCTTGAATTTATTCTGCAACACGATTTTGGCACTTTCCAGCAAAAATGGTCAGACCTCTGGGGCATCTGGGGTTCGTCAAATATCAGGTTCGGTCTGAATTTCACCATTACAAAAGATCTTGAGATCGGCGTTGGAACAACCAAAAACAAAAGACTTCAGGACTTCAGCCTGAAATATGCCATCGTACGCCAGCGTAATGGAGGATTCCCCGTTTCCATTACCTTCTTTGGAAACGTTGCCATCGATTGCAGGAATAAATCCTTCCTTGGTAACAATAAATTGCCCTCAGACCTCGATTATGCCTCCATTGTGAAAGATTCCACCTTCGAGTCTAATCTGGTCAACCAGACCGTACAGAACGATACCCTCTATGGATTGAACTACATAACCTATAATCAGGCAACCGGGCTCAAAGGAGCTAATTCATCCGATCTTAGCTCCCTGTTTGATGAAACCTTCAAGGCATCATACCGCTTTTCATATTTTGCCGAATTGATGTTCGCCAGGAGATTCTGTAAAGAATTTTCAGCACAACTGGGGATTTCCTGGGTGCATTATAATCTGGTGAACGAAGTTGAAATGGCTAATAACCATGTAAATGGAATGAAAAACGACAATATAAATATTTCCGGAATAGGTAAAATCAAAATCAGCCCTCAAACCTCGATCATGCTGAGCTATTCCCAACCTGTCTTTACCTACCTGAATACCGCTCCCTGGCCCAATATGGGTGTAGGCGTGGAAATTTCAACCAGCACGCATGCGTTTCAGATCTTCATGACAGCTGCAAACGGACTGGTGCCTCAGGAAACCGTAATGTATAACTACAATAACCCGTACAATGGATATATCCTTCTTGGATTTAATATAACCCGGTTGTGGACCTTCTAATCTGCGATCAAATAAATATGTCTAACAAATAAAACTTAAACCTATGAAAACAACACAAAAAATCTCAACAATTATGGTAGCTGCAGTCATTGCTGTAGTTTTCCTTTTTGGCAATGCCGTTCATGCACAGGCAAAAGCAAAACCATGGCCGGTGCCCGATAAGGATAAAGCCATGAAAGCGCCTGCAAAAGCTGATTTGGCTACAGGTAAAGAACTTTGGGCAAAACATTGCAAATCATGCCATGGCAGCAAAGGTCTGGGTGATGGCCCAAAAGCCGCTTCTTTGAAAACCAATCCCGGTGACTTTTCTTCTGCCGCTTTCCAGGCTTCTACCGATGGCGAGCTTTTCTATCGTACCGATAAAGGCCGTGATGAAATGCCTGCCTATGAGAAGAAAATTCCTGATGCCAACGATCGCTGGGCCCTGGTTGCCTTCATGCGCACCATGAAAAAATAACTTCATGACGATTCAAGAATGATTCACGCAATGGGTGTTAACGGGGTTTCCCTGTTGACACCCATTTCTTTTTCTTTACCAACACGAATAACTCACGACATTCAAACCTATGGTTTATAAAGCAAATATCCGGCCTGCATGGGTCGTACTGGTGCTGCTGATGCTCTTTACCCTCGCATTCACCCTTGTAAAAACATCGGATGCCCCAACTTCAAAAGCAATCCAGACCGAACAGGAGAAACCTCCCAAAACAGACCTCTCCAGGTTTAAAAATGCCACGGAAAATGAAAACTGCCTGAAATGCCACGGCCAGTCTAAATACACCTATGAAAACCCGGAATCAAAAAAAACAGTCACAAAGCGCATGTACGCAGAGTTGGTCATGGACCGTGATGTTTTTTATGTCTCAAACCACCGTGAGTTTAAGTGCACCGATTGCCATTCCGAAGATTACAGCGCCTTCCCCCATGCCGGAAACCTGCGGATGGAAGCAAAAGCAAATTGCATCGACTGCCATGGCGGAGATGAAAAATATGCCAAATTCAAATTCGAACAAATTGAGTCGGAATTTCAGGCCAGCGTCCATTCCGAAAAACATAGCGCAGATTTTACCTGCTGGATGTGCCACAATGCCCATACGTATAAAATCAACGCCCGCTCAAATGAAAATCTGAGTGAAACAATTACGTATGATAATCTGATTTGCCTCAACTGTCATGGGGATGTTAAAAATTATCAGTTGCTCACCAATAAAGTCAAACCAAATATCCTACAGAAACATGAATGGTTGCCTAACCAGGCGTCTCACTTTACAAATGTTCGATGCATCGAATGTCATGCTAAAAACGAAGATACACTGGTTGTTGCGCATCATATCGTGGCTAAAAGCCAGGCGGTCAGGAAATGTGAATCGTGTCACTCAAAAAATTCAATTCTGTATGCTTCATTATATAAGTATCAGGTAAGCGAAAAAATCCAGAAAGAGGGGGTTATCAAAGGACTGCTGATGGGAGATGCGACCTCCATCGGCCCGGACAAAAGCAACACGTTGAATATCATTAGCCTTGTCATTTTTGGTCTTACAATTCTTGTAATCATCACCCATGCGGTTCTGCGCATTAAAAAGTAGACGAACATATGAACCATCAATCTGAACGACTCTATTTATATCCTGTATGGATCAGGATCTGGCACATGACTAACGCCCTTCTCTGCCTGTTATTGATCATCACGGGGTTAAGTATTCAGTTTTCAAATCCGGGTACCATGGTGAAATTTAACGCTGCGGTATCCGTTCACAATATCTCCGGAATCATTCTGACAATCAGCTATGCGCTCTTTTTTCTTGGCAATCTCTTTACACCCAACGGGGCTTACTATGTCATCCCTGTTAAAGGATTTCTGATCCGTCTGAAAAAGCAATTCATCTATTATACCATTGGACTCTTCAGAAATGAAAATGCTCCCTTCCCTGTGACCGACGGCTTATTGAACAAAGTAGAGATGGCCTTCCGGGCATATGATCCATGCCTGGGTTGCGCCACCCATTCCCTGCCCGGCCACATGCCGCTGATGGCAAACATCT
>CAIRSO010000589.1 GCA_903881215.1 uncultured Bacteroidia bacterium | reverse complement strand
TTTCATCAAATTTCAAGCGGGCTGATATGAATTGAAGACTGAACTATACTTAAAATGATTTCCCCAAACTATCCTTAACAAATCTGATCATTTTCGGTTTTGCCAATGCAATATTCATTTCGAAAAATTAGCCATAATCTGCTATATGTAAATGGATTACAGAATTTTGTTTTATTTTTTAGGATGGAATTTTTATATAAAATGACATTATGCCAATTGTTACGAACACCTTGGTGGCGCATTTTTAAAAACTGCAGTCAGCCAACCGGAAGAAAAGGAAAAAGGAACAATAATACAGGATAACTTCTCTCATATGACTTTGGACGAATATAGCCGAGCCAATTTCAGGCAAGAAAAAAGGAGTTAAGAAATTTTACCTTCCTAACTCCTTTTTTTTCAATGCAGCCAATTTTACTTTCCTATCTGGATAATTTTATCAAATAGAAATTTATTCTCATTGATCTTTGCTTCACTTCCATAAACGCAGAATTCATTTTGTTGAAGAATATCCTGTACCATCTTTTTCATGCTGCGGATATCTTCCGCAGTTGTTGAGAGTACAGCCTTGCGTTCTATATTTAGCATATCCTCGGTAGTATTTTCAAAATAATATTTCATGGCTATTCCTCCCCGGATAGAAGGAGTCCCTGGCTGATCCAGATTTGATATGGTTCCGATGATGTAGCGGGTCATTGTGGTTGAATCTGCCTTGAATTTATCCAGGTAAACAGTTGTAGAGTCAAAGTTCTGGAGTGTCTCTTTTAGGTTTGGATCCCGGTAGGAAGCGAAATAGGTATTTCCGCTGGACGTGAACCCACAAAACCCACCGTAGGCCCGTCCAATTACTCGTACCTGGTTTTGCAGCCAGTCGGTACTGATAATCTGGCTCAAAACATTGATCTTTCCATTCCATTCATAACCCAATTTTTTGAAGTCGTACCCTTTCACGACATATTGAACTTTTGAAGCAGATACCAGTGCCTCTTTCTTGTTGGTCAGATCAAATTTCCAGGTCTGAGGTGCGCCGGTTCCTGAAGGCATTGTTTCACTGATTTTCCCGAGTTCTTTTTGATAAGCGGAAAGATCATCCGGACTACAGGTTACTGCAGCAATCATATTGTCTTTTCTGAAAAGCAATTGCGCCGTTTCTGTAAGGTTCGCAATTATTTCTTTGTGTCTGGTCCCGAAGCTATTCAGGAGAAGGGTAACGAAATTATAATAATCCACCCCGCTTGTCAACTCCTTAAACATTCCTGTGTTAGAATAATACGACATGACACGGGTCATGGCATAACCCATACCGTCCTGTTTTATCCGGGAATCAAGTTCTGATTGGTGCCGTTTGATCACTTCTTTCAACCTGGCTGTGTCATTGTAATTCGATTTTAACAAAATGTCACCAATCAGGTCAGTCATTTTTCCGGCTTTTGTGGTTGTTGTCTTTGAAGTAACTACAAATTTGGGAAGCAGGTTTGCATCAGACCTGTCGACAAGAAAAGTTTCCAGGTTACTGCCAAACCCGCCGGTATTGATGTTCAAAAGATTGTCAATTTTACCAAAAGTATAATCGACTGTGTTCATTTTGCTTAAGATGGCCGAAAGTAGCGCAGCATAAGGGATTTTATCAATTGGAAGTGCGCGAAGGTCAAAATAGAGTTTCTGGTACAGGATCTTGTTCGTAAACTCATTGTGATAAATTAACCGGATATCCTTGGTGTCCTTATTCTCAACTGTATAAAATTGTGAATTGGCCGGGATATCGGACAGATGAAGCATGGGGATGGTAGCCAGGGCCTCTGGGGTATCTTCCTTTTTTTGATGTTCTACCAGTTCCTTTGTCTCTATTACAAGCTGGTCAATCTGCTCCGGAGTAAGTGTTTTTTTGTAATCAGCCAGTTCCTTAACTGCTTTGGCATCGATTGATTTTTGCAATCCTGGTTCGGGTTTAAGGGAAATCAGCACGGCATGCGTATTTTCAACCAAATACTTCTGTACTGTGTTTTCGAGCAGATGATTTTTAATTCCAGACTTTACATCTGCGAGTGGTTTTTCAAACTCGAGTCCAAGGAATGGATTATTGGCAAAAAACCAGCTCTGGTAATTCATAAAGAGGTACATCAGACCTTTCAAAGGGGAATTTCCCTCTCTCATATTGAATTCCATGCGGTTCATAATCCCTTCAACCATGGATGAATCAATTCCTTCACGTGTAACCTTACCTAATTCGGAAAAAACAATTCCTTTGAATTTCAGCAGGTCTTCCGGATTTGCATTTTTTACAGTAATATTAAATACATTCTGGAAACCTTCATTAAAGCTGGCACTGACATCTTTCCCTATCCCTGCTTTCTGTAAAGCAAGCCTTATGGGTGCAGATTCGTGGTTAACAAGAGCACTGGTTAATACATCCAATGCCATACAAAGCGATCTGTCCGAACTTTGACCGGCAACAATGCTCAGGCTTAGCATGGTATTGTCGTTTAAAGGACTACCCTCTTGTGCAGGATACGTTTTTTCCAGCACTTTCATTTCGGCAAAAGGTTTCTGCAAAGGAGTGGACAGGTTCATGTCGGCCTTTTGGTACGAAGAAAGATAGTTTTCGTTGATAAACTGCAACTCCCGGTTTAGATCAGCATCCCCGTAAAGCATTATATAACTGTTACTTGGATGATAATATTTTTTATAGAACCCTGTAAAATAATCGAAGGTAAGTTTCGGTATCGAGTTAGGATGTCCACCTGATTCAACCCCATAGGTATTGTCCGGGAAAATTGCCCTGGATGTCTGGTAGGCCAATTCCTGGTCCGGACCCGAATACGCACCCTTCATTTCATTGTAAACTACACCTTTGTAGATCAATTGTGCCTCTTTGTTTTCCAGTTCATAATGCCATCCTTCCTGTCTGAGAATCTTCGGATCGGTCAGTAAAAGCGGATTGTAAACAGCATCCAGGTATACATGCATCAGGTTGAAATAATCCTTCATGTTCATGCTGGCAACAGGATATGTTGTGATGTCGGATCCGGTCATTGCATTTAGAAAAGTATTCAGGGAGCCCTTCATTAAAACATCAAACGGACTTTTGACCGGAAAATTTTTTGAACCATTTAGGACTGAATGTTCCAGGATGTGCGGTGTACCAAAATCGTTGTCAGGCAGTGTCTTGAATGCGATGTTGAACATCTTGTTGGGATCTGCAGCCGCAATTTTAAATAACCTGGCACCGCTCTTTTCGTGAATGAAGTAGTAACAGTCGGCGTTGGCTTCCTTGACAAAGCGTTGTTCTACCAGTTTGAATCCATGGTAGGTTTCATTCACCTTGAATTTGGACTCCTTAGTGCACGACGATCCTAGAATAGCGACAAATGCAACCAACAGCAGTAACTGGAAAATTTTCTTCATGATTTAAATATTTAGTTGTGTTTTAATCTCTCTGATTGACCTATCTTTTATAACTCGCTCAAACTACATTTATCTCCAACCGAAGCTATATGCAATTTTACAGGTCATTAATTATTAGTTCATTGAAAATATCAGTTTATCGAAATTAAAAATAACAAAAAAAATAATTCAACCACATACTCACTCATTCAAATAAATTGGATTGATGATCTATTCCACGAGGGGTAAAGCAGAAACTCCCTTCGCCCTTAGGATATACTTTAATTTTTGATCACTGTATATTAATTCAATTTGCGCATCAGATCAAAAGTCAGGCAAGATTCGGGCAAGAAAAAAGGAGTTAAG
>CAIRSO010000588.1 GCA_903881215.1 uncultured Bacteroidia bacterium | reverse complement strand
CAGCTATTCGCAGAAGACCAAACTGGACGTTAACCTGTCCAACACGACCATTAAAGGTTTGTTTGATTACATTGAGCGGAACAGTGAATTTGTCTTTCTCTACCGGAGCGAAGATTTCAACATCGCCAAAAAAGTGGACATCGAGTTCAAGGAGGCAACCGTCTACCAAATACTGGATCAGGCGTTGAAAGGCGAAAGTGTGACATACGATGTGTACGAAAGGCAGATCGTCATTCGGAAAGCAGGGGAACCTGCAAATGTGCAACAGCAGCAGAAGAGAGAAATATCGGGAACAGTGAAAGATGGCAAAGGCATCTCTTTGCCGGGAGCGAGTGTGGTTGTTAAAGGAACAACCATTGGAATAATTACGGATACAGACGGGAAATTCATGCTGCAAATTCCGGTTGAGGCCAAAAAGCTATCAATCACCTTTATTGGCATGAAGTCTCAGGAGATTGATATTGCTGGAAAGACGACTATTAATGTCATTTTGGAGGAAGAGACAGTTGGCATCGAAGAGGTAGTTGCAGTGGGATATGGAACCATGAAAAAATCAGACCTTGCCGGAGCCGTGGCATCAGTGAAAGGTGATGACTTAGGAAATACACCAGCAAATACAATTGTTCAGACATTACAAGGGAGAATATCTGGCGTTGATATAAAGTCTGCTTCTAATGCTCCAGGTGGAGACGTTAGGATTAGAATTAGGGGATCAAACTCTATAAATGCATCCAGCGAACCATTGTATGTTATTGATGGTTTCCCTATAGATAATAATAACACAGCACCTCAAGGAGCAGGTAATAATGCATTTTCACCAAGTCCGCTTTCCTCTATAAGTCCAACGGAAATCGAATCAGTTGAAATATTGAAAGATGCTTCTGCAACTGCCATATATGGATCCAGGGGAGCCAATGGAGTAGTTCTGATCACTACTAAGAATGGAAGGGCTGGAAAAGCAAAGGTTGATTTTGATTATTCTTTAAATGTTGCTTCAGTAAGAAAAAAACTTGACCTATGTAACGCAGAAGAATTGGCCACTTTAACAAATGAATGGGCTAAAAATAATGGACTTCCTTTTATTTATGATGGTGTTAATAAGCCGCTTCCAAAAACACTTGGACAAGGGACTGATTGGCAGGATGCTATATTCCGCAGTGCTCTTACCCACAATTATAACCTTTCTGTTTCCGGGGGAACAGAAAAATCTCAATATTTGGTGGCAGGTAGTTATCTGGATCAAAATGGTATAATCATAGAATCCAACTTTAAGCGTTATGGCCTAAGATTCAACATTGATCAGATTGTTAGTAGTAAAATAAAAATGGGTGTGAATTTGAATGCCAACCGTACTGTTAACGATGCAGTACCTTCTGATGGAACCGGCTATCAGAATGATTCGCCATTATGGAGTGCTTTGACAACAACACCGGTCATCCCAATTATGGATGCAAATGGTAACTATGTTCACAATTACTCTGAAGCAAATAAAATTCTTGAAAATCCTGTCTCAATTGCTAAAACAAGATCAGATATTACTTATACTAACCGGATTTTGAGTAGTGCTTTTACTGATGTTGAGATATTAAACGGACTTACGTTTCGTGCTAATTTTGGTGCAGATTTAATTAATTCAAAGCGAAACGTATATATCCCAAATACTGCTCAAATTCAGGCCTTACCAAATAAAGGGGTTGCCTCTATTGGGACAGTACAGAGTTTGACTTGGTTAACGGAATATACATTGACCTATAAGAGAAATTTTGGTGATGATCACAGGCTTACTGCATTAGTAGGATATACTGCACAGGATACCAAAATAGAGAGCGTAATAAGTGAAACGGATGAATTTTTTACCAATAAATTTGAATTCAATAATTTAGGGGTTGGATCCAACCCGAGACCTTCAGGAAGTGGCACAATTGAAAATGGGTTGTTGTCTTACATTGGCAGGTTAAATTACGCTTTTAAGGATAAATACCTTTTTACGGGAACATTAAGGCGCGATGGTTCCTCAAAATTTGGTGAAGAAAATAAATGGGGCACTTTCCCATCTGCTGGTCTCGCTTGGAGGATAGGTGAAGAAGGCTATTTGAAAAATTCAAAAATT
>CAIRSO010000587.1 GCA_903881215.1 uncultured Bacteroidia bacterium | reverse complement strand
TGCTTCACGATCGGGAGTTTTCTCACGAAGAGTTGCTTGCTCTTTGGCATATTTCAGGTTGATGGCATCAACCTTTGCAGTTGCAGCATCATCAAGACCAGCAGCCTGTTTGATCATTTCAGTCTGACGTTTGGCCATATCTTCAGGAGTAAAATTTGGGCGGCCACCTTGAGGTGATTGCGCACAAGCGGTAAAAACCATCATCCAGATGAAGGATGATACCAAAAAAAGTTTTCTTGTCATAATTCGTTTTTTTTAGATGTGATATTTTGACACTTTGAGACTAATTTGGTTTAACCAGTGAGCGAAAATTATAACGTATTAAATATTAATATCTGAAAACCGGCATTTTTTGGCAATCCGGAGCAGATAATATCACGTGTTGTTGCTATTTTTGACAGATAAAAACCACGAATGAGCATCGACCACTTTCCATCAAAATTACTGGAGAATGCAGTAAATGAATTCGCAAAGTTACCCGGGATCGGCAAAAAGACTGCCCTCAGGCTCGTTCTGCATCTGCTCAAAAAGGAGCAGGATGATGTGCATCGTTTTAGCGAAGCCATGACGCGACTGAAAGATGAAGTAAGACATTGCCTGCACTGTCACAATATTTCAGATTCAGAAGTATGTAATATCTGCAACAACACATCGCGCGACAAAGGTGTTGTGTGCGTGGTAGAAAATATCCGTGATGTTATGTCTATCGAAAATACGCAGCAATACCGCGGAGTTTACCATGTTCTGGGAGGTATTATTTCACCTATGGATGGCATTGGCCCATCCGATCTGGAAATAGAATCATTACTCAAAAGAGTGGAGGAAGGTGGAATCCGTGAGGTAATTTTTGCGCTCAGCACAACAATGGAGGGAGACAGCACCAATTTCTACCTGTTCAAGAAGCTGAAAAATAACAATATACGAATTACAACTCTTGCAAGAGGTGTCTCTGTGGGTGATGAACTCGAATTTACTGATGAATTAACATTGGGTCGTTCTATCGTTAACCGGCTCTTGTACGAACAAATTATCTCCTGATAGTTAAAACCATGAAGTCATTCCTTAAAGACGACAAGATTGCTTTACGTGCACTCGAACCGGAAGACATCGATCTGCTCTTCGAATGGGAAAACAATGAAGAGATATGGACCATCAGCCATACTACAGCCCCTTTTTCAAAGCATATTTTAGCACTTTACATTCAGGATTCGGTTAAAGATATTTACGAGTCCAAGCAATTACGCCTGATGATCACGACGAATGAAGGGAAAACAATCGGTGCCATCGACCTATTTGATTTTGACCCATTTCATCTGCGCGTTGGAATTGGCATCCTGATTCATAACCAGGAAGACAGGTCTAAGGGATTTGCATCTGCGGCGTTAAATCTGATGATCCATTATTGCTTTGAGAAATTGAACCTGCATCAGATTTATGCAAATATCCTTACCGACAACGAGCACAGCATTAAACTGTTTTTACATGCAGGTTTTGAAATTACAGGCACCAAAAGAGATTGGATCAGAAATGGCAGAATTTGGCAGAATGAATATTTGATGCAATTAATAATGTGCTGATGTGATGATGTGATGATGTGCTAATATGCTGATGTGTAATGTGATGATGTGCTAATGTGCTAATATGCTAATTATGGAAAAAAGGAATGTGGTTTTGGAGAAGAGTTTTGAATTTGCATTGTCAATAATTGAATTTTCGGAACAACTTGAGATTAAGAAAAAATATGTTTTGGCAAGACAAATATTAAGATCTGGAACTTCAATTGGCGCAAACATCAGTGAAGCACAATCTTGTGAAAGCAAAGCTGATTTTATTCATAAATTAAAGATTGCAGCAAAAGAAGCAGAAGAAACAAAATATTGGTAAATGCTTTGCAAATTTTCTCCATCCTACACGTTTGATCAACAAATCTTATCTAACCTTGAAGAAATTCAAAAATTGCTTTCTGCAATCATCTCCACTTCAAGAAGCAAAAGTTGATTTACCAATAATTAGCACATTAGCATATTAGCACATTAGCACATTATAATTGGGGATCTCCGTGAGAAATTCGTATGTCAAATTGGTTTTGTCGATACGGCAGCAAAAATGTGTAAGCCCATTGGTCACGATCAAAAAATCGACCTGAAATTCATAGTTATAGCGGACGATCTGTTCAAATACCTTTTGGGTAATTTTCACCTCAGGAGCCTTGCATTCTATGATAAGTATTGGAGATCCGGTTGTTGAGAATACAACTGCATCAGCGCGGAAAACCTGACGATTAATCTTCAGCGAACGCTCAATGGCCATTAAAGAAGCAGGATAATGCTTCTCCTCAACAAGGTATCTTACAAAATGCTGGCGAACCCACTCCTCGGGGTTCAACTTTACCCATCTGCGTCGAAAAGCATCGAAAATCAAGGGAATGCCTTCCCTTTGGGTCGTTCTGAATTCGTATGTGGGTAGATTTAATTGCATCTTCAATGAAATTCAGGTTAAAACTAAATTTTTATTTCCATTTCAACCAACTTAACGCAAAAAGCAGGTAATTTTGCAGAAAAGCACCCCTATGAAGACGAAAGAAGAAATTGTTCAGAATTGGTTGCCCCGCTATACTGGACGGCCATTGAATGAATTTACCAAACATATCCTGCTGACTAATTTCCAGGGTTATGTTGAGAATTTTGCTGAGAAATTCGGAGTTCCGGTTGTTGGAGAAAATGCTACCATGCCCAATGCCAGTGCCAACGGAATTACCATCATCAACTTTGGAATGGGAAGCCCCAATGCAGCCACTATTATGGATCTGCTGAGTGCGGTAATGCCTGATGCAGTGCTCTTCTTAGGCAAATGTGGCGGATTGAAACGCAAGAGTGAATTGGGTAATCTGATCCTTCCATTGGCAGCCATCAGAAGTGATGGTACTTCGAACGACTATCTTCCTCCGGAAGTGCCGGCCCTGCCGGCTTTCAGCCTTCAACGTGCGGTGTCGTCGACCATTAGGGACCTCGGACTTGATTATTGGACCGGGACAGTTTTCACCACCAACAAAAGGGTATGGGAATATGATGAGCGTTTCAAAAAATATCTGATCAAAACCAGAGCCATGGCCATCGACATGGAAACTGCCACCATCTTCACGGTAGGATTTTGTAATTCTATTCCTTGCGGGGCTCTCCTATTGGTATCCGATCAGCCCATGATTTCGACGGGTGTCAAAACGCAGGACAGCGATAAAGAAGTTACGAGGCTGTTTGTAAATAAACATCTGGAAGTCGGAATCAGTGCGCTTATGGAGATTATCAACGACGGAAGATCAGTTAAACATCTGAAATTCTGATTGCATGGACTTCCACAACCTTCTCTCTGACTTAAAATCAAAAAAATACGGCACCGTTTATCTTCTGGAGGGAGAAGAGCCTTATTACATTGACCAGATCAGTGACTATATCCTTGAAAATGTGTTAACAGAGAGCGAAAAAGCTTTCAATCAGACCTTGCTATACGGCAAGGATATTACCCTGGATCATATTCTCACTGCGGCACGGCGCTATCCGATGATGTCGGAAAAACAAGTTGTAGTGGTCAGGGAGGCGCAAAATATCCGGGACATTGACGAACTGGCTTCCTATGTTGAAAAACCGGCGCCCTCTACCCTACTGGTTCTTTGTTACAAATATAAAACCATCGACAAGCGCAAGAAGCTGTACAAGGCGGTGAATAAACACGGCATTTACATGGAATCGCCTGCTATCAGGGAATATAAGATTCCGGAGTGGGTGATAAACTATCTTAAGACAAAGCAGCTGGGAATTGAGCATAAAGCGGTTCAGATGATCACCGATCATATTGGGAACAACTTGCAAAGAATTGTCAATGAATTGGATAAAATTATCTTCTCGGCTGTTCCCGGTACCAGTATCTCGGTAGATGATGTCGAAAAAAATATTGGGATCAGCAAAGAGTACAATACTTTTGAATTTCAGAAGGCCCTAGGGTATAAGGATCTGTACAATGCGAACAGGATAGTGAACTACTTCATTGAAAACCAAAAATCCAATTCGATACAGATGATCGTGTCTATTTTGGTTGGCTATTTCAGAAAAATATTGACTTACCATACGCTGGAAAATAAAAACAACGAGAGCGAAGTGGCCCAGAAATTGGGGGTCAGTCCGTTTTTTGTCAAAGATTATCTTACCGCCGGAAGAAACTATCCCTTGCAGAAAGCCGTATTGGTATTGTCACTGCTAAGGGAATACGACCTCAGATCGAAAGGTGCCCGAGGCGGAACCACTGAAAACGGAGAATTAATGCGCGAATTAACCTACAAAATTTTACACATTTAAGACATGGCATCCATCACCCTCATGCTGGTAATTATCATCTCTCTAACTTCCATTCTGGCTTTTTCAAACAGGGAGGTGATCAAGCAGTTTCAATTCAATGCGTTTAAGGTCTATCACAAAAAACAGTATTACCGGATGCTTACCCATGCCCTGGTTCACGCAAACTGGGAACATCTTGTGGTCAACATGATCGTATTATGGTCGTTCGGGATGGCCGTGGAGCATAATTTTCAGCTCAATTTCGGGGGATATTCGTCCTATTATTATATTGCCATGTTTGTGGGTTCTGTTATTCTTTCAAGTACCTGGTCTCTGATAAAAGAACGCAATGACATCTATTACAATGCGGTAGGAGCTTCAGGTGCCGTCTCTGCCGTACTTTTTGCCGCTATCTTTTTCAACCCATGGGATAATATTTATTTTTTTGGTGTTCTGCCTATGCCCGGAATAATTTTCGGAGTACTCTACCTCTATTATTCCTTTTATATGAGCCGCAAAAAGCTTGACAACATTGGTCATGATGCCCATTTTCTGGGTGCTGTGGTCGGCTTTTGCACACCTATGATCATTCGTCCATCGCTGTTTTTGGACTTTATCAATTTGCTATTTTCGCCATCGATACATGGTTGATGGATAAGATATTTACTAGCTTTTTTCAATACACATGAAGGGGGGATACTTTTTGCTAAATGGTCAGTTTCACAAGGAATCGGATGCGATCTTTGGACTCGCAGATTTAGCCGGAAGAGCCGAAGGATTCAAGGAAGCCTTCAGGGCAGAAAGCAACGAAATACTCTTTCAGGAATCTGTTAGCCGTCATTTACTGGCAACCGCCGAAACTACAGAAACCGATCTTACAGGACTTATCGACTCAGATGGAAGGCTGTTGCGAAAGGATGTGTCGCGATTACTGAACAAAAATAAATTGTACCTGTCGGCTAGAATCGAAATTCAGATTTATTCTGTCGACCATAAAATAAATATTCTACTTCGGGCAACTGAGATGGAGAGAGATTTTTATCCGGTTCAGGAACCTGGTGTAATTGTTTCATTTTACCATCATCACAAGTTAGACATATCGCCTGTCCCTTCCTATTTTACTGCCGGATTATTTGTCAGGCAGGCAGCTGCCCGCATGGCAAAAGAGCTCAACCAGCCTTCCATGATTTTACTTAACAGAGAAGGAAATGCCTGCGAAAGTCTCCATGGATCTTTTGCCATACTGAACAACAAGGATGTGACATTCCTTTCTGCAACTTCCGGGGGCTACCGATGCGCCATCACTGAGGAGGTAATACAAAGCGTTCAGATGGCTGGCTATCATACTGTCGAAAAAGAGAAAATTACTCCGGAGGAACTTTTGGAGGCTGAGGAGCTTTTCATCTTTGATGCCTGTTATGGCATCCGGAAGGTTTTGGGACTGGAAGACAGTCGCTATTTCAGCACAAAGACACAAATAATTGCCGACAAGCTTTCCGAATTAGCCAGGAAAGATCGCTCGGAAAGAGTTGAGAGTTGAGAAGGAGAATGAAAAAGTTGAGAGTTGAGAACTGAGAGTTGAGAAGGAAAATGAAAAAGTTGAGAGTTGAGAACTGAGAACTGAGAGTTGAGAGTGAACAACGAAAAGTGGAGAGTAGAAACGAAAAAATCGTCTCCACTCTCCACTCTCAACTCTCCCTACTTCGTTGGGATTTCGGGTAAAATCGGTGCCGCTTCCGGCGCAGCCTTGTCTTTCTTGTTCTGTGCGTCCTTCAGGTTAAAGTGCAGTGTAAAGCGGATGGTGTTGGCCAACGGATTGTTCTGGTTAACCGGTATCAGATAGGCAAAATCTATCGAGGCGATGTTCATTTTGAGCCCTAGTCCGGTCGAGAAAAATTTCCTGTTCCCCTTGTACTGGTTCTCATTGAAGTATCCAGCCCGTATGGCAAACTTATGGTCATACCAGTATTCGGCTCCCAGAGAATAGTTAATCTCCTGAAACTCCTCCTTCGCCCCGCCCGGAGCATCTCCCAGTGAAGAGAATATAGAGCTGATCACAGGCTTGCTCGTATTGTTGGCCCCTGTGCCAAGTTGTGGCGTAGGTACCAGCAATTTGTTGAAATCCAGCGAAACAGAGAAGGTATTGAAAGAGTTAAACTCTGTCGTATAGCTCGCCCCCAGCTTCATATTGGCAGGAAGATACTCTTTCGTGCTCCCGTTGTCATACGATATTCTTGAACCGATGTTCGAGAGGTTGATCCCTGCAGAGAAGATCCTGTTCTTCTCGCTCTGGCTGATGTTTCTGTTGTAATAAAATGACACATCACTCGCAAAGGCATTCCCCGGAACATACGTATTCGAGCCTATGCCACCTGAGAGGTCTGACCGGATGTAACGAAGTGCAACTCCGCCCGAAAGATAGTCGGACAGCTTGCGCGAATAACTGAAGTCAAGGGCAAACTCATTGGGCTTGACCGTAGCAAGATTCGTACCATTCTGGTCCGTCAGCTGGATCTCTCCCATCGAAAAATAACGAAGCGAAGCTCCGATGGTCTGGGTGGAGTTCAATCTCATGTAACCAGTCAGGTAGGCCAGGTTAACATCGTTGACCAACTGTCGCAGCCAGGGGGTAAACGAAAGCGAGAATCCAATCTTTTCATCTATAAAAGCCAATTTCGACGGGTTCCAATACTGTGCATTGGCATCCGCTGAAGTTGCCGCACCAACATCCCCCATAGCTCCATGCCGCGAGTCGGGCGTGATGGTCAAAAAGGGAACCGCAGTGGTGATGGGATTGTACCGGATCTCAGAAGAGCTCGTTTGTGCATTGCCTGCCATGCTTATCACAGACATGATCAACATAGGGATTACCCTGATTCTCAAAAATTGCTTCATATTTGATTTTTAATATTTTCTAGCGGTATAAATATAAGAATTTTAGACTTAAGTTAATCAGAAAGAAATAATTCTTCCCGATTTACTTAAGCCTGATTCTTTACATTTGGCCGTTTCTAACCAATTTTCTATTTGTTAACAGTAAACTTCTTAACCATATTCCCGGTTCTGTTCCTGAAGATAACAGTATAGACACCGGTTGATACTGGCCGGAGATCAATTGCCTTGATGAATTCACCATTGATTATCAGACCAGTCACTTCATATATTTTCTGACCCAGCTGATCATAAATCGTGATGTTGAATTCCTGTTCATCAGGAGTGATAATCGAGATTGAGAATGCACCGTCGTTTGGTACAGGGTAGATGTTATAGCGATTTGCCTCACCTGCTTTTAGTCGATACATCCGGTTGGAAACATCCGACAAACATCCGTTGATGGTCACCTGCGTCCAGTACCAGCCATTTTGATTTGGCGCGTGGGCCTGGCTGTTGGCTCCTGATATTGCAGACCCGATGCCGTTAACCGTATCAGAGAAATACCACTGATTACCCTGTGAAGAACTGCTGGAGACATTTCCGCCAGAAGCTACAATTACCGGTGTTGGAGGCAATGGTATCACTGTCAGGTTAAATGCAGGGGATGTCGTCCCTTTGGCACAACTGTTCGAACCATATACCGTTATCTGACCAGATGTTGTACTCATGGCCAAATCGACCACAATGCTGCTGGTGTTTGCTCCGCTTCTAATGGATACTCCTGAAGGAACACTCCATGTATAAGAAGTAGCATTTGCAACAGGAGGAACGGTAAAGGTAAGTCCGGTAGAACCCTGACAAACACTCGCATTTCCGCTAATTGTACCTGCAGCCACCGGCAATGGGGTAACATTGACAGACAGACTGGAAGTATTGCTCGTTCCGCAAGGATTACTGCCATTAACGGTAATGACCCCTGGAGTGGCGCTGGTTGCATAATTGACAGTGATAGAGGTTGTGCCTGCACCAGAGACAATCGTAGCGCCTGTAGGAACGGTCCAGTTGTAATTGGTCACGTTCGCAATCGCAGCAACACTGTAGACCACATTTTGCGTTCCTCCGCAAAGGGTGATATTTCCGGTGATAGCTCCTGCAATTCCTGGCAACGGATTAACAGTTACGCTCTTCGCGGTAGCAAGACCAGCGGTACAACCTTCTGTATTGGTATAATTCACACCAACAGTTTGGGCTCCTGGTTTGTTCCAGGTTACCTTGATGTTATTTGTACCGGCACCGGAAGTAATTGTTCCTCCAGCAGAAATGGTCCAGGTATATCCTGTCATTCCCGATTCAGTAGCATAATTTACTCCTGTCGAAGCCTCACAAATAGCGGCAACTCCAGTGATCGTTGGAACAGGTAGCGGATTGACAGTAACATTCCTGATTACTGCGGTTGCTGCGCTGCACCCAGACTCATTGGTGTAATTGACACTTACTGTATGAGGTCCTGTTGCATTCCAGGTCACTGTCAGAACATTTGTTCCTGCACCTCCGGTAATTTGTCCGGCGGATGAGACAGTCCAGATATAATTATTCATACCGGCCTGAGTAGTATAAGTAACTCCGGCAGTTCCGACACAGACCGAGGATATACCAGTAATTGTTGGTACAGGTGTTACATAGACTGCAACATTCTTTATCGTCGGTGAGTTGGCACTACAACCATTGGCATCAGTATAATTAACGCTTATAGTCTGTGGACCAGTGGTGTTCCAGGTTACAATGATAGAATTGGTATCAGAGCCTGAAGCAATGGTACCGCCTGCCGAAACAGCCCAGGTATAACCAGTCATATTTGGTTCAGTGGTATAGACATTGCCTTCAGAAGGAGCACAACCGAATGCCTGACCAGTAATTGTTGGAATTGGCAACGGATTGACAACAATAGTCTTCAGTCCGGGTGATTTTGGAACTCCACCCCAAGCACTTACATAAGTTACACCTATGGTTTGTGTGCCGGCTTCATTCCATGTTACCGTAATTGAAGAACTTCTTGAAGTAACAGTAGAAGTTATGGTTCCACCTGATGACACTGTCCAGACATAGTTGAACATATTTGCTTCTGTCGTGTAGACAATGCCCGAAGTTCCCGCGCATACCTGACCATTACCTGCACCTCCTGTAATTGTAGGAGTTGGAATAACTGATGGTGGCGGTGGTGTTGGTGGTGGCGGAACCACAAGAGCCACGGTCACGTTCTTCACAGTGGCTGATCCGGCAGAACACCCGGCTTCATTGGTGTAATTTACACTTATTGAGTGTACACCTGTCGAATTCCATGTGATTGTAGCTGTATTATCAGTGGAGGTTCCTCTTGAAGTAATGTTTCCTCCGGAACCAATATTCCAGATATAGGAGGTCATGCCAGATTCTGTTGTATAAGTTACCACGTTGGATGACAACAATACAAAGCTGGAGCCCGAGATAGTCGGAACCGCCCTTGGGATAACCGCTATGACCACTTCATCTGAGTTGGCAGAAGAACATTCTCCACTTTGAACTACCGCTCTAAAATGTGTAGTTTCATTTAGTGCCCCGGATACATAAGCCGAAGTAGAGTTTGCTATATCTGTCCACGAAGTAAATGGTGATACTGAACTCTGCCACTTAGCAACCGAACCTGTATTCCCAGTCAAGGTAAGAGTACCGCTTGTATTGGCTGAACAAATGGTTTTTGCTCCGGAGATCGTACCTCCAACGGATAAAGGATGGACAATTATCGTTGTCGGAGCAGAAGTCAGATCAGAACCATTGTTAATAATCGCGCGATATTCCCATTCACCGGCTGATGTCTGAAGCCACTTCACCACCATGAAGATGGGGGACAATAGGAACAGGTCCGGAATATGGATCTGCAGTCATTTCAGGCATGGCCCAATGGATCGTCTGATCTACAATCAGATTTACACTGCCATAGGTTTGACCGTAAAGCTCGTTTCTATATTCCACATTCAACGCTTTCCCTCTTTGAGCTTCGATGGTCACCCCCGGCCACAGAGGAGGCGACCAGTTGGAACCTCCATCTTTGGATATACTGTACGTCCAGTAATTTCCGAGCCCGGCCGTTGGATCTGCCGACCCGATCACTTTACCACTTTTTAGAACTGTACCAGTGGAAAGGGCAACCTGTTGATGAGGAACAGCTTTAACAATCAGATTGCCGCCAGATCGGGCGTTGACCCTCAACCCGGCAAAATGGGGCATCGGATCTACAAATTTCGGGATACTAGCCGGATTGATTGGATCCTTACCTGAATCGATACCGGGTGTCTCCAAATTGACAAAAGCCAATTGACTCAACAAAAAGATACTTAAAAGAGGAAGCAGAATTTTTTTCCTAAAAACAGATTTAACTGAATTGCGCATTTTCATGGATTAATAGCTCTAGATTAAGATATTTTTCGAATTGCAAATAATAGTTGAAATTGTTTTAGATAAGCAACAAATTTTCCATATACACGATTTGGAAATTGCGTATCAACAGGTTAATTGTGTTAGGTTATTCATAAAGTTTGTTAAATATCGGATTGGTTAGATGACAACATAAAGATAAAGCTCATTCAGGGAATGCTAAATAGGTCAAAATCCAATTTTGATATAGGCAAAAGTTACATATATAAATAGGTGTTTGTCCTATGGAGAAAAAGTTGAGAGTGGAGAGTTGAGAGTTGAGAGTTGCGCCGGTCCCCGAGCGGAGCCGAGGGGTGATATAGCAGATGCACCCAATAAGAAACTCTAATCTCGTTAAAACTGGGATGACTCAACGAGATTATGCTTAAAGGCATAATGTGTGATTTCGGAACTGTTTTTAAGACAGATTTTCTTTAGGATATTGGTCCGGTAAACACTGATGGTTTTTACACTAAGACATAGTTCAGTGGCAATAATTGATACACTTTTGCCTGAAGCAATTAAAAGAAATACCTGATATTCCCTATCGGATAAAAGTTTATGTAAATCTTTATCCGACTCACCGCGTAGTTCATTAGTTATCAAGTTTACAACAGTATCTGATAAGTAACGCTCCCCGTTAAGAATCATTCTGACAATCCTGACAAGTTCCTTCGAGGAAATATCCTTGTTTAAATAGGCAGAGGCCCCCATCTTTATGGCCCGAACGGCAAACTGATCTTCGGGGTACATACTGAAGATGATAACAGGTAAATCAGGATATCCAGACTTGATCTCTCTTAAGATTTCCAGTCCGTTGCGGCCTGGCATATAAATATCCAGCATCACAAGGTTCCATTTTGAAGTATGAAGCATATTTAGTATTTCGGCCGAATTAGATGCTTCACCGAAATCCGCATCCGAAAAATTTGCGGATAAGGCTTTTATAATACCCGCCCGGACAACACAATGGTCGTCTGCAACAAGTATTCTCAATTTTCCTGACCCCATATTATCTATATTTGTTCTAAATTACGGATAACTTCAACAAAAGTAACAAACCAAATGCACAATTTTATCAATAAACCAGGCATTTCCTTAAGTAAAGCAGTATTGTCTCAATTTAATTTTCTAATCTCAATTATTCTATAAAACAACAAGCGAGAAAGTAACCGTGGTACCGTTCCCTACAATACTCTCAATTTCAAGTTTTCCACCAATAAACATAGCACGTTCGCGCATGCCCATCAAGCCTAAAGAGTTCTTACATATGTCGCTTTTCAAATCAAAACCAACTCCATTATCCATTAACTTCATGCAAAAGAGATTCCCTCTCTTTGTTAAACTAATTTTAAGACTTTTTGCTTTTGAGTGGCGTGCAACATTGGTAAGGATTTCCTGCAGAATACGATAAATAACTGTAGTCTCATTTTTATCAAAATTTACATCAGCATCAAGTTCATAAGTGCATTTAATCTTGGTTCGCAATTGGAATTGCGTGATTTGCCACTCAATAGCCGCAATTAATCCTAAGTGATCCAGTATTCCCGGCCTTAATTCAGAGGAAATTTGGCGAACTGAATCGATCAGGGCATCGACTATGCTTATGATTGATCCCATTTCGTCTCTGAAGGAATCAGCGTTAAAATCCGCCTTTCCCATAATACTTTCAATGTCAAACTTAAGTGCGGTTAAAAGATGACCAAGTTCATCATGAATTTCGCGGGAAATTCGCATGCGTTCCTCTTCCGCAACCGCATTCAATTTTTGTGAAAGCGCCCTCAGCTGTTGCTCTGTAGCTATCGCCTCCGATTCGAACCTTTTGGTTTCAGTGATGTCTCTGTTGCTACCCCGCTGGCCAAGAAACTTACCTTCGGCGTTGAAAACCGACTGACACAGATGTCCGATCCATCTCTCCTCTCCCGATTTGTGAACAATCCTAAAATTCTGCTCCCAGGAAGCTAGATTCCCCGACATTTCTTCATGGCAATGATTCACCATCCATTCCCGGTCTTCCGGATGCACTATTTTAAATAACAGCTCAGGATTGTGGATAAACTCTTCCGCAGTATAACCAGTTACCAACTGGCAATTAGGCGAAACGTAAATATATTCTCCCTCTAATCCCATCCAGGTTTCCCAGTCGTTGGTATAGTCTGCAACAGTCCGGTACTTTTCTTGGGATATCTGAAGTTTTGTATTAGACGCTATTAACTCATCTGTCCGCTCTTTTACAATGTTTTCTAGCCCTTCATTGAGCTTACTCAAAGATTCCTCTGCACGCTTGCGCTCTGAAATGTCAATAAAAGTACAAATCACCTGCAAAACTTTCCCATCTTCATCCATTTGAGGTTCTGCATCAACCTGCAACCATACACGATCACCCGGTGTAGGGCGATAAACGCCCATGACCACGTTCCGGACCGGACGGCCAAGAGCTATTGCCCGAACGGCCGGATGTGTCGATCCTGGGAAATCTGAGCCATCTTCATGTAATACACCCCAGTCAGGATCGAAAGAAGTCATACCCAGAATCTGATCTTCTGTTAACCCAAGTAATTCGATAGCCTTGTTGTTGCATAACAGAATCTCTGTTTGGGGCCCCTGGAGAATAACCCCTACGGACATGTTTTGAATCAGGTTTTTGAATTTATCCTTGCTCTCACGCAAACTAACTTCTGATGCCTTCATTTCGGTGATATCAGAAGCATTGACATAACAATGATTTCCATCATCGGAAATAATACCGATAAGATGAGCAAAAATTGGGACACTACCGCTTTTTATAAGGATTACTTCGCAGAATTCTTTGACTTTGCTACGAAATACCGATTTCAAAAATAAATTAAAGGTCGTCTGTGAAGCAATTGAAACAAAAGAGGAAAACTTACTGCTGACAAGAAATAATCGCTCATTTCCCAGCATTTTTGCCCCATTGAAGTTAAGCTCAACGATGACCCCTTCCCGGGATAGTGTGTAATAGCCTAATGGAGCAAAATCATATAACGTAACATACTTATTGTAATCTAATTCTCTTTGCCTGTTTGTTAAAATGAGTTCATCATTCTGCATTTCCAATTCAATCTGATTCACCTCGAGCTCATGAATAAGCATGAGCACTTCATCTTTAGAGTAATTTTTGGATAACCCATCGGGGTTCAAAGATGAATTTGGCACAGCAGAAGCAGATGATTGTATCATCAAATCCTCTGCTCTTTCACGAAGTTTGTCGAAATTGGATTTAATTTGGGGATGAGCCATAATTCATTCTTAGATTAGCAGGGTTTCCTTCCGACGTAAGCTAAATGTCATCTGGTTTTTTGAAAGGTTTTCAGAAAATCAGATTATAAAGATACATTAAAATATACCCAAAAAGTATATTTTCTAAAATGATTATAAAAATTGCTAGATTGAAAAGAGAATCAGTTCAGTTCAGGATTCTCAGGAAAATTCTGCCACAACAGTGCGTTGCCTCCAATAGTTTTGATGCTTTCATTCCAGAAATTTTCGTCACTTGAAAGTATAGATTCTACAGTTGGTGCTACGACCACCCAGGAATGATCTGCTATTTCAGTCGCCAACTGCCCTGTGGCCCAACCTGAATAGCCTAAAAAGAACCGCACATCCTCTTCTCCAACAAGTCCGGCACGTATCAATGAAGTCAAATGATCGAAATTCCCACTCCAGAAAAGTCGGTCACTAACCTTTAAGCTATCCTGGATTTTTTCGCCCAGCGTGTGAAGGAAGAATAGCTTGTCGCTGCTGACCGGACCACCAATAAATGCGTTGGATTCAAATTCCGGGAATCCTTTAAAAAGGTCTTTGACTTGATAATCAGTTGGTTTATTGAGAATAAATCCTACATCGCCCTCCTCTGTGCATTGAACCAGCAGGACAGTCGATCGATTAAAATAGTCTCCTGGCAGAAATGGTTCTGCAATAAGGACTCTCCCCTGCCTGGGCAGAAGCTTATTCTCTATCTTAAATATGTCCAGGTCCAGAAGCATTGGGAAAATGGCCAAATATTATTTCTCAATAATAAGAAAAATATCTTCATCTTTTTTTTTCATCAGAAATTCTTCTCTGGCAAATTTATCGAGATTCTTTGCATTGGCCTTCATCTCTTGAAGACGAATGCTATCCTTTCGGATTTTCTCGAGGAAATAGGCCTTTTCAACACGATATTCCTTTAGCTTGTTGACATTTTTCCGGAGAAAAAAAATGTTGTTGTCATCAATAAAAATCATCCAGACGCTAAAAACCATAAAGGCAATCAAATATTTGTTTGCCAAGGTTTTTACTAGCTTTTTGGGAATCAATGACTTCATTTTTGCAGACAGGTAATCCAGACAAAGTTAGAAAATCGCTTGCGATTTTCCAACTCTGTGTAACTCCGTGGTTTCACTCAAGAAAATTCGGATAGGTGAAATCCCTGGCAGAAACAAAGGTCTCTTTGATAGTACGGATAGAGACCCATCGTAACATGTTGAAGACAGATCCAGCCTTGTCGTTCGTTCCTGACCCCCTTGCACCTCCAAATGGTTGCTGCCCAACGACTGCCCCTGTTGGTTTGTCGTTGATGTAAAAATTCCCGGCAGAATTCGCTAATCTCCTCGTCATATGATCAATAGAATATCGATCTTGAGAGAAAATAGCACCTGTCAGCGCATAGAGTGAGGTTTCATCCAAAAGCGTCAATGTTTGATCAAGCTGATCATCTTCATAAACAAATATGGTAACCACAGGTCCAAAAAGCTCTTCTTTCATGGTAATGTAGAGCGGATCCCTGGTGAGGATAACGGTGGGTTCAATAAAATAACCAACCGATTTGTTACAATTTCCACCGTAGATTACATCAACATCTGCATCATTTTTGGCCTGGTCAATAAATCCTTTAAGCTTGTTGAAGGCTGCTTCGTCGATCACCGCGTTGACAAAATTGGTGAAATCTTCGGGTGGTCCCATTTTTACCCTGCGAAGCTGTGATTCACATACAGCCCAAGTTTCAGCCCAAATAGATTTTGGCACATAAACTCTGGAGGCAGCCGAACATTTTTGTCCCTGGTACTCAAATGACCCCCTCACAATGGCGGTTGCCAATGCTGTTGGATCGGCTGTCGGGTCTGCAAAAATGAAATCCTTGCCTCCTGTTTCGCCTACAATACGCGGATAAGATTTATATTTTGAGATATTGGCTCCAATGGTACGCCATATATCTTGAAAGACTCCCGTTGACCCGGTAAAGTGAATGCCGGCGAAATCAGGATGAGCAAAGATTACATCGCCTGCGGCAGGTCCTGATACAAATACCAGGTTGATCACTCCAGCCGGCAATCCTGCCTCCATCAATATTTCCATGATCACACTTGCAGAGTATACGGCCGTTTTCGCGGGTTTCCAAACAGAAACATTTCCCATGATAACAGGTGCCACCGGGAGATTGCCGGCAATGGAAGTGAAATTAAAAGGCGTCAGAGCGAAAACAAATCCTTCAAGTGGCCTGAATTCATTGTAATTCCACATACCAGGATTTGACTGTGGTTGCATGGCGTATATTTCGGTCATGCATTTCACGCCAAAACGGTAAAAATCGGCCATCTCACAGGCAGCATCAATCTCGGCCTGATAGGCATTTTTTGATTGTCCCAACATGGTGGCAGCATTAATTTTGGCTCTGTAAGGACCGGCAATAAGATCTGCAGCCTTCAGAAAAACAGCCGCCCTGTGTTGCCATGGAGTGTTAGCCCATTGATTTTTCGCCTTCAAAGCAGCATCTATCGCTTGCCCTACATGAGTTTTATCACCCTGGTGATAAGTTCCTAATTTGTGAGACAAATCATGTGGCGGAAACATCTCCACTTTGTTGCCCGACCTCACCTCTTTACCACCAATGATCATCGGCAAATCGACCTGCGTGGACCGCATTTCCTGAATTTTTTTCTGCAATTCAAGGCGTTCAGGCGATCCTGGAACATACCCTTTTATTGGTTCATTAACGGGAATCGGGACATTGTAAAATCCAGTTGACATATTGTTGTTTTTTTGTATTATTGCATTTGATTGAACAGACTAACTATTGCTTTTGATCATACAAATTTAGGGGATATCTGTCTGAAATTTGCTAATAAATATCACCTTTATACCCCGAAGTTAGATTTTGTATTTATTTATGAATCATCATGTAGCCGTTTGGATTTAGATGCCAAAAAAACCAGAAAGCGGATTGAAAGGTAAATATGCCCACTTGCCAAAACAAGAGCTAGGCCTTATCCTACTATTTTTTTATGTCGATCTCTTGCTTTTGATAGGAGCACTTATTGTATTGGTTCTGGATATTCTAAATTTTTTCTACGCAAATTACTATTTGAATACCCTTTCTTTTCTGGGCATATTTATCCTCTTTCTGTTTTTTCTTATGGAGGGGAAGAAAAATGCCGCCTTGAGTGCGCTTCTGCTTATTCCCGTCCCTGCTTATTTTCTTATGATCTCTCCACGCTTTGCCCATTTTCCTCCGCAGTCATCCTTCTTTTATGAGATCTACCTATATCTGGCCGGACTAATTATCCTTCTGTTATTGTCGGCAAATCGGAGGCAGATCCTTATATACCTGATCGTAACGACAACTTTTCTGGTTGGACATCTTTTAAAATTCGCCGATAAAGATCTTCTTTTCCAGTTCAACTGGGATCAATCAGGCACTTTGCATCCACTATTTATTTACTTGATTATTAGCGCCTCCGGGTTTACTTTATACTTATTGACACATCAACGTCTCACAGAAAAAGACCTTTCAATTGAGACCCTCCGCGAAAATCAAACGCTTATTTTTCACCAGTTTTTTGAAGGTATTATCCGTTTTAACATTGAAAGAGATGAATTGGGGGAGCGCACCGGATACACAGTTACTTACATAAATCCTGCCTTCGAAGAGTTATTTGGAGTCCGAAACTCCGAGGTTAAGGAAATGCCTGCCAATCTTTTATTTCAAAAACTGTTCAGGGGCGAGGTCGACTGGCAATCCCTTTTTGATCCTGCCAAACGCATCAAAAAGGAGATTTTGGTTCCTCATACGAATAAATGGTTTACAGTTAGTGCAATTCCTGTCGACAATGACCAGATAATCTGCTTTTTCGAGAACACTACATCTATTAAAAACTCATTAAAAGAATTAAGCAACAGCAAACACCGCTACAAACTTTTACTGGAAACAATTCCGGATATGTTTTTTGTCATCGACAAAGACGGAACATATATCGATTATGTACCCAAATCTGACAACGGAATTGACATGCTGGCAAGTGAGATCATTGGAAGTACAATCTTTGAAGTGGGATTCTCGCAAAGAATGGTCAGCCAGGTTAGTAAATCGATCAATACAGTTATCACAAAAGACAGTATTGAAACCATCGAATATGTGCTCGAAGTGAAGGGAAAGGGTTCCTGCTTTTTTGAAATGAGGATGGTAAAACTGAATCACAATTCGGTTATGGCCGTTTCAAGAGACATCTCTAAACAGAAATATGCAGTCAAAGCTATTGAAGAGGCCAGGAAAAAAGCAGAAGAAGCAGACATGCTAAAAGCCGCCTTTTTACAAAATATTTCACACGAGGTAAGAACGCCTCTCAACGCCATTGTGGGCTTCTCCAACGTGCTTCTGACTGATGAAGTTTCCCGCCCCGAACGACTCAATTATCTTCAGATCATCACCCGCAATTGCCAAATCTTGCTTCATGTATTTAGCGATACCATTAAACTCTCAAAAATTCAGAGTGGCTCCGAAAAAGTTGAGAAACAGTTTTATAACCTTAATGGGATGATCAATGATCTGAAGCGCAAGTTTATGTATGAGAAAGAGCAGTTGGAAAAAGATCATTTAAAACTCATTCCGGTGCTGGGGAACGTTCATCCCAAGTTTTCAATTGTCTGTGATGGCAATAAAATCAAAGATATCATGGAGAGCCTGATCGATAACGCCATTAAATTTACAGAAGAAGGAGAGATTGAATATGGCTACCAAATGCTTGGAAATTCAGAGATTGAATTTTTTGTCAGAGACACTGGCATTGGCATTCCTCCTGATCAATTTACAAAAATTTTCGATCGGTTCTATCAGATTGATCTAAGAATCAAACGTACCTACGGAGGATCAGGCATAGGACTCTCTATTGCCAGTGACTTTGCCAAGATTTTGGGAAGCACCATAAAGGTTGAATCGACTTTAGGGAAAGGATCCAAATTCACATTCATCATAACTTATGAGGAGGCTAACAACCACCTGCGTATTGTCTAGATCGGATCTTTTCCCGTATTCTTTAAGGGATACATTCTGAGGCATTCCTTCAACGTCCCAAAAGAGTACTTATTTTCAACGAAAGAATCAATCAGACTACTCAATCGATCAACCAATAGGCCTCCTGAATTTCGAACAATATAGAAAGGCAATTTCACTTCGGGAGAAGATAAATCTGCAAATTCCCAGGGATGAAAATAGAGATTGAGATACCCATCTTTCCTCATGGCACCGCGGCACATCCGTTTGTAAATACTTAACGGGAAATTGTGCAGGGAAAGCCAAAAGAGCGGTAGTCTTAAATTAGCTGATACCGAGACCGGAATCTGACAAAGCTCCTTTTCATAAAAGATCCGACGCGGCTTATTCAAGTTATAATATTTACCCGGTAAAAAAGTAGGGTTCAGCGATGAGTTATATAGGTATCCCGCTTTGATAATAGGCTCAGCGTCAATCGCTGCCATATTTGGCATCCGAAATCCGTATATTCTGGATCCGATAATCTGCTCCAGCACCTTTCTCGAATTACTTAAATCCTTCAGGTCGAAAGTAGCATGATAATAACCATGGGATGCGACTTCATGCCCTTCATGTACCATTCGATTGATCAGATCAGTTGCGTGCAGAGCAAAATTTGCCGTACAAAAAAAGGTAGCTTTTATCTTTTTACGCCTAAGCAAATCGAGAATACGAACTGTTCCGATTCTCGAGAATGACATTTGCTGCTCAAAACTTAACGTCTTTGTAAATGGAAGCGGATTGTCAAATTCCTCAATATCAAAGCTTAGAAACACCATGATTATCTGAACTTTTTAAATTCGTGGACTTTACCAGATAGAGTGGCCTGTCTTTTACCTGCATAAACATCTTCCCAATGTAGATGCCGATGATGCCCAAGACACTTAGTTGCAAACCGGAGAAAAATACCACCGTTAAAATGACAGACCCCCAGCCATAAGAGTAATGTCCTGAAAAATAGTAGGACCAAAACACATAAGGCAGATATAAAAAGGAAAGTAATGACAAAATAAACCCCAAATATACAGCGATATATAGTGGCCGAATGCTTAACGAAGTAATCCCATCGAAAGCAAAATTCAACATTTTGCGCATCGAGTATTTAGTTCGCCCCGAAAAACGGTCGTTGGGATAAAAATCAATGGCAATTTGCTTGAAACCTACCCACTTAATGATCCCCCGAATAAAAAGATCATTCTCCCTGAAATTTGAAAAAATATCGGCTACCCTTCTGTCAATTAATCTGAAATCAGACGTGCCCTTTTCTATTTTAAGATCAGATAGCCAACTCACAATAAGGTAGAAGAGACTGGATGTTTTCCGTTTTAAATAAGATAGATTCTCACTTTCATGTCTTAAAGTATAGACAATATCAAACCCTTCTTCCCACTTCTCAAGAAATTTCGGAATGATCTCAGGAGGATGCTGCATATCACAATCCATGGATATGATGCAATCGCCATTAGCTTTATCCATTCCTGCCTTCAGGGCATTTTGATGGCCAAAATTTCTGGATAATTCAATATAAAATATATTGCTTCGGCTGCTGGAAAGATTATCAATTTTAGCCAAGGTATCATCCGTGCTTCCATCGTCAATAAATATCAATTCCAGATCATACAAATCGTAAGGGAAACATGAATCGATCCGCTCATATATTTTGTCGATATTTCCCGACTCATTGTGTGCCGGAAGTACTATTGAAACAAGTTTCTTTCTCATTCTTGAAGATTTGTTACGTAGTTATCCGAATTCCGGAAAAGCATCTCGTATACAATAGTCAGCCAGATGAGCGTGCAGGGAAATGCCTGCAATGCATAAGGCCGTATAATTTCTTCATACAATGAATGCGGGAATAAATCAGAAGGAGCAAAGCTTGAAACAGCAATACCAAAGATGATCAGGAAAATATTCCATCTGGAATAAGGTCGTGGTTGGATAATAAACCATATGGCAACCCCTGTAATGGCAATAACATAACTATTTGGTTCACTTCCGGTACTAAACAAAACTGTAAAAATCAAAACGGATGACAGTGTAAGTAACTGAAACCTGCTTTGCCGATATTCATTTATTCTCAGATATGGGAGAAGGAAAAGCAGAAACGCTCCAAGGAGTATAGGCAAATTTGAAAACTCAAAATTTCCTGAGATTTTGTGAACCATCCCCAAGAATGAAATGTTTTGCTGTAACGAGTTAGAGTTGCCCTGATTTTTTAATATCAACTCTTCGAACCATCCCTGGTATTGACTAATAATATATTCTGGAGAAGAAATAATCATGGGTAAAACAAAAAACACAACTCCCCAGATTATACTCCAAAGTATCAATTTCGGTTTGTGTTTGGAGAAAAAGAAAAAGGCAAATCCGACGATGCCGTAAAATTTCACAAAGGTTCCAAGCATGATTAAAAAAGCGGCCAAAATATCATTCTCTTTCCGGATATTTGTATAGGACAATATGATTAAGGCAACAGTTGCAATATTGAATTGCAGATTTGTCTGAGCAATAATCATTGAATTTGTGACAAGCAACAAAATAGCCATTTGCTGCCATTTAGTCAGCTGCAACTCCTTAACAGCATATAAAAGAACCGATGCCAAAAACACCAGCCAGAGCGTTGCACCTACCATATCAGGCAGAAATGCAAATGGGGCTATTATAAACCCGAAAATTGGGCCATAGTGATTCAGATCGTCAAAAAATTCCGGTCGTGGCTGATATAAGGGAAATTTTTCCAGAATATTTAAGAAAACATGTTTATAGATCTTATAATTGTTGTGCAGCTGACCGGTTAGTGAATGGAAAACGCCAAGGAAGACAGAGACGCCAATCCACAAAAAATAGTATACCCGAAAATCCTTCAGGAAAGTTTTTTTGAATATGTCAAGTATTTTTTTCTTCGTCTGCATAGTTCATAATTGAGAAATAAATTCAGCGTCTAATAGCCCTGATCAAACCTCTCCTAAAATATGGAGCATTAAGTTTTCTATCCGTGTAAACAAGCATATAGCCATCGGAGTGCGAAATCTGGAATCCATAGTCAGACAAAATTTTACCAAGCTCCAGTTCATCTCCTTGTTTATGATAAGTGCAAATTGCCACTTTAAGAGGATTGCTATCGCTGAGAATTCTGGTACATCCTTTCAACAAACTGGATTCGGCTCCTTCAACATCAATCTTTAGAAATGTAACTTTTTCTCCCTGAGAAAAATAATCATCCAGAGTAATGCATTTTGCGTTACTCACATCTCCGACAAATTTATTCACAATTGTCACCTTCTCTTTCCAGGGAGCAAAGGTTGCTCTTAAAGGCTCCAGCCACTCCTTGTTGCTTTCAAACAGAATAATTCTTGAAGCCTTTTCAACATTGCTTAAGGCATAATTCCCTTCCGCAGCTCCAATATCAACAAGCACATCACCCTCATCAACCTTAAAGTCTCCCTTTTCGTAACAATGTGGACTCTTTAAATCCTGTTCTTTCATCAACTCGTTGAAACTTAACCTAATACGGCTCTTACTCCATCTCTTCTTGAAATAAAGTCTCTTCTCGTCCTGCAAAACATAACGCAATCCCAACTCCTTGTCATCAAATACTTCAATGGAATTTTCAATGTACTTATCTTGAAAATAGTAAGGAAACATGGCTATTTTGCGGTTTCTGAGGTATCCAAGTACTTCTTCAACTTCGTCTGAAACAGGTTCTATGGGATCGGCATAAAAATCCAGAATTTTCGATTTAAGCACACGCGCCAAAATTCTCTTTCGGAAGTATTTAGGTACTATAATCCTGTACAATTGCGTATTAAGAAAGTTCATTGAAGTCTTGGTTAGTCGAATAAATACTTTTCCATCAATCAGTAGGGTAAAGTTATAAAATAAATATGTTCAACAAAGCTATACCCGATCCTGTCTGCAAATGTAACGCTCAAAACGTTTACTTTCAAAATTACCAATTAAAAGCATATTTTTGCCTTTACCTATTGAAAATATTATGAGAATTGGCTACGAAGCGAAACGTGTTTTTCAAAATTTATCCGGTCTGGGCAACTACAGCCGGAACATGATTAGCTTATTGGCGAATTATTACCCCGAAAACCATTATGTCCTTTTTGCCCCAGTAATTACTGATCTGTATAGTATGCCAAAGTCTGTGGAGGCCATTTCCCCAACTTCCGGATTTTCAAAAAAAATAAGACCCTACTGGCGAATGTACAAGATTTCTAAATTACTGACATACAATAATATAGACATCTTTCATGGTTTAAGCAATGTTCTGCCATTCGGAATAAAAGAATCAGGCATACCTTCAGTTCTGACGGTTCACGATCTTATTTTCCTCCGTTATCCAAACTACTATAAAAAGATCGATCAAATTCTTTACCGCTATCTTACCACACATTCTTGTCACAACGCAACAAAGATCCTTGCAATCAGTCATCAGACTAAAAATGATTTAGTCAATTTGTTGGGAATAGATCCTCAAAAGATAGAAGTCATCCATCAGTCCTGCAATAATTATTTTTATGAGAAGGTCGAAGAGTCGCGAAAAGAAACTATCCGACTGAAATTCAATCTCCCTGATAAATTCATTCTTTGCGTTGGAACTATTGAACAAAGGAAAAATCAGTTGGCGATTTTGCAAGGTGTCGTTCAGGAGAATCTGGACATCCCTATTGTTTTGTTGGGAAAACCTACTGAGTACATGAGGCAACTGGATGAATTCATAGAAAAAAACAACATGAGCAAACAGCTGATCTTTTTACATAAGACCAGTTTAGCAGAGCTGCAGGCAATTTATCAAATGGCAGAATTAATGGTTTATCCATCTTTCTACGAAGGATTTGGATTACCCGTATTGGAAGCACAAGCATCTGAATGCCCTGTAATAACCTCAAATATAAGCAGTTTGCCTGAAGCTGGGGGAGACGGTGCCATTTATATTGATCCGGGAAGTAGTCAGGAAATTGGTCGTGCAATTCGGGCTGTTTTGACAAACAATGTTTTGAAAAACGAATTGATACAAAAAGGTACAGCCAACGCACTTCTTTTCAATGATCAGTCAGTCGCTAAAAAATTAATGCAGATGTATCAATCTCTTTATAATTCAAGCCGTTAATTTAGATCTAATTGAGGAGGATTTTTTATTGTCAATTCACACTCTTCCTTCAATGAAAAATCAAAACCAGCTCGGAGACTC